>JANOIK010000459.1:0-1750 GCA_031407585.1 Planctomycetota bacterium
GCGGCCGGCCACCAGGCGCGCGGAATGGCGCCGTTGGGGAAGAACAGGAACGCCGTCCGCAGCGGCGCGCCGCTCGCAGTCGTAGCGATGCCGCTGGCGCCTGCCGTTGCGGCAAGCGCCCGCGCGGGCAGCAACGACTCAAACGCCGGCAGCGCGACGCAGGCGCCCAACCCGCGCAAAAAGCTGCGCCGATCGAAGCTCGCCACCCGCTCCGCCGCCCGGCGATCGTTCCTCATCGACATCACATGCTCCTAAGGAAAGGACTAACCACGGAGGCAGGGAGAGCACGGAGAAGGCCCAAGCAAGGCGTTTCTCCGACTATTCCAAATTCTCTTTCCTCCGTGTTCTCCGTGCCTCCGTGGTCAATTCCGACTCTTCCAACCGCCGCGCGCGCTGGAACGGCGCCGACTCGACAATACCCATAATCAGCGCCGAAGCCCGCCCGTCCGCCTCGTCGATCCGCTTCAGAATCTGGTCCACCGCCTCGACGTCGTAATAGTCTAAACCCCGCCCCAGGGCGTAGGTCAGCATATTCTCGGTCGCACAGCGGTAAAAATCGTCCTTTCGGTCGGTCGCCAGGATGCGTTTCAGCTCGAGGACGCCGTCAAACGACTCTCCCGTGATCAGAACTCCCGTCGCGTCGATCGGCTGCTTCCGCTCCTGATCGCGCCAGAGCCCCAGGGCGTTAAAGTTTTCCAAGGCCAGCCCCAGCGGATCCATCCTATTATGACACGCACTGCACAGCGGGTCGGCTCGATGCAGCTCCAGAAGTTCCCGCGACGTCGGCGGGTGATCCTTGATCGTGCTCTCGGCCTGCTCCAGCGAGGGAATGTTCGGCGGCGGCGGGGGCGGGGGCGTGCCCAGAATCGTCTCGAGCACGTAAAGCCCGCGCTTCGCCGGCGACGTGCGGTCGGGGTTCGAGGTGACCACCAGCGTGGTGCCCTGCGTCAACACGCCGCCCCGCGGGCTGTCCTCCGGCAACTCGACCCGCCGCATTTCGCGACCGTCGATGTCCTCGATGCCGTAATGCCGAGCCAGCCGCTCGTTGAGGAATGTGTAGTCAGCGTCGACCAGCTCGATCAGGTCGCGGTCCTCCTGCACGATGTGCTCGAAGAGCATCTCGGTCTCGCGGCGCATCGCGTAACGCAGATCGCCGTCGAGCTCACCCTTTTCCAGCTCCGCGAACCGACGACGGAACTCCCGGCGGATGCGGCGAAACTCCGCTTGCTCCTCGTCGGAGAGCTTCTCGGGATCGCGCCGCTGAAACTCGCGGAATTTTCGACGCAGCCGTTCGCGGCCGTTGTCGGGATTTTCTCGCGAGAGCACGGCGCGGCCGTCAACGAGCGCCGTTTCGACGTCGCGTGCTCGCAGCCACTGCCCGGCAAACTGGCCGACGAACGCCTCGAACTTGCGGCTCTCCATCATCCGCTCGACCTGTGCGGGCAGTTCGGAACGCAGCCGGCCCTCGCGCGCGAGCCGCATCAGCTCCTCGTCCGGCATCGACGACCACAGGAAGTACGACAGCCGGGACGCGAGCGAGTACTCGTCGACCAGCGAGTACGGCTGGGCCGCGTCCTCTTCGATGGCTTCCTCGCGGAACAGGAATCGCGGCGACGCGAGCACGGCCGCCATTGCTTGGGCGACGCCGCTCTCGAACGACTGACCCGGAGTCGTGTAGATGATCTCAGCGAGATCTGCGAGTCGCTCGGCCGTTTCTTGGTCGACGCGGCGCCGGAACGCGCGGGTGGCG
>JANOIK010000473.1:0-1672 GCA_031407585.1 Planctomycetota bacterium
CTCGACGCTCGACAACTGGCCAAAGGTGTCGCTCCGCGGCGCCCAGGCCCTCGGCGTCACGGGCCTCAACGCGAACCGCCTCGGCCAGTACAGCAGCAAGCTGTGCCAGATCACGATGACGGCCGACGTCGGCAAATCGCACTACATCAAGCCGCACGTCGCGAGCACCCGCTTCATGAACACCCTCTGCTGCTTCGCGTTCCCGGCCTGCATGGACTGCGTCAACGGCGTCGTGCCGGCCGCCGCCCCGATGACGGAAACGCCCGTGCTGCCGATCATGAAAAAGGTCGAAGCTCTCAAGGCCGCAGCCGCGATGACAGAAAAGATGAAAGCGGCGTAAGCCGCGCAGTCATCCCCCTCCCTCGAAGGGACGGGACCAACCGAGCACGGTCGCCAGTGGCGACCGAGCGCAGGGCGGTAGTCTGTGCCGTAGGCAGGGGAAGGATTCCCGACGCCGCAAGCTCAAGAAACAGCCCCGACCTCAAAAGTCGGGGCTGTTTTCGTTGACCTGTCCCTTCTCTGAATTCTTCCGGTCCCCTCCCCCTGGAGGTAGGGTTAGGGAGGGGGGCTGCGGCTGGTACCAGGCGCGTCCCCCCTCCCCAGCCCTCCCCGCCGAGGGGAGGGAGCCGGAGGTATTTGTGGGGAGCGCTCACGGGACCTGCATCAACAAGGTGCGATCTCTCACCGCCAAGCCGCGATCGGCTGCCGCTCCGCCTCCGACGTGAAATACCCATACTGCAAAAATCGCAGCGCCGCGCTCCGCGTCGCGTCGTACGTCGGCATGAACTGGTGAATCCCGCTCACCACCTGCACAAAATCCGCCGCCCCCTCGAGCTTCGCGCTCTCGACGCTCAACAGCCCGTCATCGTCCCCAGGGATCGCGTCAAAAAATCCCTCGGCATCGCCTTTCCCGCCGGCGATGATCCCAAACGGAAAACGGGGCGTCGCCAACTGCGGCTCGAGCGCCGGCCAGCCCTGCTTCGGCGCGAGCTGCTTCGCCGGCTCGCCCACGAGCGACTCGGCCAGCTCGCGTTCGATCCGGCTATCGGTCAGCGTGTCGGCCATCTCGGCCCCGTGATTCGGCGGCGCGATCATCACCATCCGCTGAAACGTGACCGGCGGCCTGAGCGGCGGCGCCACCAGCTCCAGATCCTTGAGATACTTCCGCACGACGATGTTGCCCATGCTGTGCGCGGCAAAGCTCACGTTCTGCACGCCGTCGAGATGCCGGATCACGCAGTCGAGCGACCGCGCGTAGTCCTCGATCGACAGCATCGTCGAGGGGTAGGTTACGTTCACGACGAACAGCCCGCCCTCACTCCGCAAGTAATTGCAGAACCCGTTCATGATCCCGCGATTGGCGCCCAAGCCATGCAGCACGATCACGACGTCCCGCGGCAGCGGCGGCAGCTTGTGCTCGACCTTCGCCGCATCGAGCGCCCTCAGGCACGTCTCGAACTCTCCGTAAGCCACGCGAAAGTTGCGGTCGTCCAGCAATCGAAACCGCCCCTCGCTGGCATGCTTCTGAATCCGCCAATCCTGGTAAACGACCTCGTCCGACCAAACCCAAGCCCCGCCAAGCGTCGGCATCCCCACCCCAAACCACCCGCCGCCTTGAGCCGCAGCGCGCGGTGAACCACCCACAATCGCCGCAACAGCAACAACCACCAAG
>JANOIK010000536.1:0-2718 GCA_031407585.1 Planctomycetota bacterium
CCGTTTCGGCCGACTACGCCAACTTCCGCGCCCTGCGGGACGCCACCAACGAACTGGCCCAACAGACCAGCCGCAGCCCCGCGGCTTCGGCCCGGCTCGGCGTCTGCCAGTTCCTGATCGGCCGCTACACCGACGCCATCCGGACGCTGACGAGCGCCGATGGCGGCGCCCTGACGCACTACTATCTCGGTAAGTCCTATCTCGCGCTGGATCGCTACGCCGAGGCCCTCACCGCGTACGAGTCGGCCGAGCGGGCTGGCTACAACCGCGACGACGTCTCCCTCGCCAAGGCCGAGGCCATGCGCTACAAGGGCGACCCCACGAGCGCGCTCAAGGTGCTCGATAACTTGTCGGGCGCCGTCGAGCAGACTGCCGAATACCTGTACCAGCGCTCGGCGACCGTGTCGGCCCTCGGCGGCAACCCGACCGAGGCGATCGCGCTGCTCGAGCGGGCGATCGACTCCGACCCCGTCCACCCGGGCGTGCTGTTCGGCCTCGCCCTACAGAACGACCGCGCGGGCAACGACGACTTTGCCCGGTCGCTGTACGAGCGGGCCGCCCGGCAGTTTCCGACGCACATCGGCACGCTGCTCAACCTGGGCCTGCTGTACGAGGACATCGAGCACTTCGAACGGGCCAAGCAGTGTTACCAGCGCATTCTCGACGCCCACCCCGCGCACGAGCGGGCTCGGCTGTACTTCAAGGATGCCGACGCCTCGCGCGACATGTACTACGACGAGGAGGCCCGTCGCCGCCAGGATCGGCTGTCGCAGATTCTCAGCGTGCCGGTGACGGACTTCGAGCTGAGCGTCCGCAGCCGCAATTGCCTGCAGAAGATGGGCATCATGACCCTGGGCGATCTCACCGAGACGACCGAGCAGGAGCTGCTTTCGAGCAAGAACTTTGGCGAGACGTCGCTCGTGGAAATCCGCGAGATGCTGTCGTCCAAGGGCCTGGAGCTGGGGCAGTTCGCCTCGACCAAGTGGCAGGAGGAGCCGACGTTCGAGCCGGCCGCGATGAGCGAGGACGAGCGGGCGCTGCTCGATCGGCCGATCGCGGACCTCAACCTGTCGGTGCGGGCGCGCAAGTGCATGGTGCGGCTCGGACTCACGACGATCGGCGAGCTGCTTCGCCGCACGGGCGACGACCTGCTGGAGTGCAAAAACTTTGGCGTCACGAGCCTGAACGAAGTCCGCGAGAAGCTCACCGCCCAGAACATGAAGCTCCGCGGCGACTGAGCCAAGCTCACTAACAAAGACCACAAACAATTGCGAGATAGCCCCCGGCGCAAGCCGGGGGTTGAAAAAGTAAAAACTCCGAGGAGCGAAGGGGTTTCAACCCACTTAGCCCCCGGACACGTCAATCGACGTGCCCGGGGGCTTTATTTTTTCACCATGTCACAAACACCGTTCCAATTCGAGCTCCGCCACGTCGACGCCCACAGCGCCGCCCGCCGCAGCACATTGCACACGCCGCGCGGCAGCGTCGAGATGCCCGCGTTCATGCCCGTGGGCACGCAAGGGACGGTCAAGGGCGTCGACCCTGACCGCTTGCGCGGCACGGGAGCCCAGATGGTTCTCGCCAACACGTATCACCTCGCCCTCCGCCCCGGCGAGGAGGCCGTCGCGGCGCTCGGCGACCTTCACGACTTCATGGGCTGGCCGGGGCCGATCCTCACCGATAGCGGCGGCTTCCAGGTCTTCAGTCTGGCCGACCGCATGCGCGCGACCGAGGAGGGCGTCGAGTTCAAGTCGCACATCGACGGCGCGACGCTGAACATGACGCCCGAGCGGTCGATCGCGATTCAGGAGCGGTTGGGGGCCGACCTCATCATGCAGTTCGACCACGTGGTGGCGCTGCCGAACGCACCGGACGTGGTCGCCGACGCGACGCGACGCAGCATCCGCTGGGCCGAGCGTTGCCGCAAGGCCGCGACGCGCAGCGACCAGATGCTGTTGGCCATCGTGCAAGGCGGGCTCGACCCCGCGCTGCGCCGCGAGAGCGCCGCGGCGCTCGCCGCCATGGACTTCCCCGGTTACGCCGTCGGCGGCCTGAGCGTGGGCGAGCCGCCGGACGAGATGTACGCCGCGATCGAGGCGGTGACGCCCGTAATGCCCGAGGACCGCCCGCGCTACCTCATGGGCGTGGGCCGGCCTCAGGACCTCGTCGAGGCGATCGCCCGCGGGATCGACCTGTTCGACTGCGTGATGCCCACCCGTAACGGCCGCAACGCGCTGGTGTTCACGGACGCGGGCCCCTTGCGGCTTCGTAATGCGAGCCACCAGCGCGACCGGCAGCCGCTGGAGGCCCACTGCCCCTGCCCTGCCTGCCGCCACAGCCGCGGCTACCTGCGGCACCTGTTCCAGGCCGGCGAGATGCTGGGGCCGATCCTCGCGTCGATCCACAACCTCACCTACTACCAGCGGCTGCTCGCTGAAGCCCGAATCGCGATCGAAGCCGACGCCTTCGCCGAGTTCCGCGAGTCCAAGCTCCGCGGCTGGGGCGAGCGGTCTGAAATTTGAAATTTGCAATGGCCATTGGCCAATTTGCAATCAAATCTCCCGCCTGAACCTACCTGAACCCTGTCACCCCGCTCTTCCCCCGAGGGGTCCGCCCGCAAGCCTACCAACCGGACTCCGCGGCGGCCCTCGGAGTGCCTGTTTCGGCGTCCGTTTCTCGCTCGCCACCCGCCCTTGTTGGTTACGCCTCAAGGATTTA
>JANOIK010000540.1:0-1731 GCA_031407585.1 Planctomycetota bacterium
CAACGCGTCGAAAATCCAGAAGCTTGAAGGCCTTGAAGGGGTGCGCAAACGCCCCGACATGTACATCGGCGACACGGCCGAACGCGGCCTGCATCACTGCGTTTTCGAGGTCGTCGACAACTCGATCGACGAAGCGCTGGCGGGCTATTGCGACCACATCACGGTGACCGTCCATCTCGATGGCTCCTGCTCGATCGAGGACAACGGTCGCGGCATCCCGGTGGACATGCATCCGGTCTATCAGATTCCCGCGCTGGAGCTGGTGCTGACCAACCTCCATGCTGGCGGCAAGTTCGGCAAGGGCGCCTATCAGGTCTCCGGCGGCCTCCACGGGGTCGGCGCGAAGTGCGTCAACGCGGTTTCCGAATGGTTCGAAGCCGAGGTGCGCCGTGAGAGCAAGGTCCACCACATGCGTTTCGAGCGCGGCAAGACCGTGTCGAAACTCGCGGTGATCGGCGAAACCAAGAAGTCCGGCACGAAGATCACGTTCAAGCCGGACCCCGAGATCTTCACGACGGCACCCGTGTTTCAGTACGACCTGCTCGCGAAACGGCTGCGCGAACTCGCGTTCTTGAATCCAGGCGTGACGATCGACCTCGTCGACGAACGCACACAGAAGAGCGACCTGTTCAAGTTCGCGAATGGCATCTCCGAGTTCGTAACGTTCTTGAACCGCTCCAAGGTCGTGCTGCACGACAAGGTGATCGTGATTGGCGACTCGGTCGCGAACGAAACCAGTCCGGGCGGTGTGCCCACCGTCATCGACCTCGCGCTGCAATTCAACGACACCTACAACGAGCAGGTGTTCGCCTACGCTAATTCGATCAACAACGTCGAAGGCGGCACGCATCTCTCCGGCTTCCGCACGGCGCTGACGCGCGTGGTGAACAATTTCGCCAAGACCAACGGACTCTTGAAGGACAAGGATCCGTCGATCACCGGCGACGACACCCGCGAAGGACTCGTCGCGGTCATCTCCGTGAAAGTTCCCGAGCCGCGCTTCGAGGGCCAGACCAAGACCAAGCTTTCCAACAGCGAAGTCGACGGCATGGTGCAGAAGGTCGTCGGCGAGAAACTGAAATTCTTCCTCGAGAGCAACGTCTCGATCGGCAAACGCATCATCGAAAAGTGCGTCAACTCCGCCCGCGCCCGCGAAGCCGCGCGCAAAGCCCGCGACACGGTCCGCAAGGGCGCACTCTCCGGCGGGGGCCTGCCCGGAAAACTTGCCGACTGCTCCGAGCGCGATCCGGCCAAGTGCGAACTCTACATCGTCGAGGGCGACTCCGCCGGTGGTTCCGCGAAACAGGGTCGCGACCGCATGTTTCAGGCGATCCTGCCGCTGCGCGGCAAACTGATCAATTCCGAGAAGGCGCGCATCGACAAGGTCCTCGCGAACGAGGAAATCCGCACGATGATCACCGCGATCGGCACGGGCATCGGCAACCACGAGGGCGACGGCGCCTTCGATTCGGCCAAGGCGCGCTACCACAAAATCATCATCATGACGGACGCCGATGTGGACGGCTCGCACATCCGCACGCTGTTGCTCACGTTCGTCTATCGCCAGATGCAGGGGCTGATCGAGCGCGGCTACGTGTACATCGCGCAGCCGCCGCTCTACCGCATCAAGCGGAAGAAGCGCGAACAGTACATCGACAACGACGAGGAGTTGAACCGCATCCTGCTCGAGCTCGGCTCCGAAGACGTGGTGCTCACGCGTCTGCGCGACGG
>JANOIK010000594.1:0-9905 GCA_031407585.1 Planctomycetota bacterium
CGCGCCGCCATTGCAAAGCCCCAGCCGCTCGCACTGGGCTAACAACACGATGAGCAAGATTTTCGGCACGAACACTGTCCAAGAAGCGGCCATGGACCCTAGCCTGACCACAGGCACGCGAAAGTACTTCACCTCGCTCGATGCCGGAGCGCTCATTGACATCGGCTGGGAGATCTCGGTCCCGACGTACAACTCGGCCGACTTCAATCACGACGGAACCGTTAATGGCCCCGATCTCACTGACTGGCGATTCGCGTTTAACTCCTCACCCGCGGCCGATGCCAATGGCGATGGCGTGACTGATGGCGACGACCTGCTCCTCTGGCAGCGCCGTCTCGGCCATGTCGGCCCGGTTGTGCCGGCGAGCTCGGGCGTGCCTGAACCGACCGGCGCGATTCTGGCGACATGGTTCGTGATGCTGGCCGTGCGTCGGCGCGCGCCACTTCGTGTAACTGTGGCATCCGTTCCAAATGCGAGAGCCCGCCGCTCTACGCCGCTTCCAACGGCCGCCGGTGGGCCGCATGGCGAACCCAACTCGCAATCCGCGCCGCGCTCGGCGCCTCGCCGCCGCGCAGCAGCCGCTGGCCTTCGGTCGAGCGACAGAACGCCTCGACCTTGCCCGTCAGCTCCGCGACGTTCGCCGCCGCGATTTGCTCGGGCTCGGTGAAGCCGCACGCGACCAACACCTGGGCGCCGCTGCTTCGTAGCTCCGGAACGCGGCACGCCAGCCGGGCCTGGTTCTGCCATCGCACGAGCGTGGCCGCCGTGATGTGCCGCACGCCGAGCTCTTCGGCCGTCGATTCCGGATTAAGGTTCAGCAAGTCCGCGACCGAGCGAACGCCGACTTGGGCGAACCGCTCCGCGGTGGTGTGGCCGATGGACGGCGCATCCGCCACAGGGCTGCTGCGATCGAGGAAAAACCGCAGCGGACGCCGTTGCGTGCGCTCCGCCAGGCGCGGCTTCGGCGCCGTTTCCACCGGCTTCACCCGGGGACGACGCACGCGCGGCTCGGCCTTGGCACGACGCTTAGTCGGTTCCGCCGTCCGCTCAACCCACGCGTATCGCGGGCTGAGAAGCTGCCAACGGTCGCGCTGCCGTCGCGCGTGCTTCTGCAGCAGCGCCAACCGATCGCGGGTGAACCGCGTTCGCGACGACGCGAACCGCCGGCCCCGCTCGGTGGCGATGAACTGCTCGGCCGCATTGGCCAGCAATCGCACATCGATGTTGAACAGCGCCTCGGGCGAAGTCACTTCGCAGGCGGACAGCACCTGGGCGTCCGCCAGCGACACGCCGGGCACGAAGCACATCAGGCTCGTGTGCTGCTGCCACAGGCGCACGGCCTCGGCCGTCACGGCGGGATGCGCCAGACGACGAGCCACCTCGGCGGCGTCGGCGGCCAGCAAATCCTCGACCGTTCGCATGCCGAGGCTCGAGAAGATCAACTGCGTGTCATTCCCGAGCACCGGGAAATCTGCAAATGAGGCGTCGGCCGTGAGATAAAACACGGGCTTCTCAAGCTGACGTTCGTTCGCCGGGACGCTTCGCGGGCTGGCAGCGCGTGCGGGACGCGTTGTGTCGCCGATTGTTTCGCGGACCACGCGGATTGTGGCGGAAGTGGCAATTGGCCGCGGCGCAACCACCGGCGCCGGCTCCTGGCGTCGCAGTGCATCGATCTCGCGCACGTCGGCGCCGATCGACTGAAACTGCCGCAGAGCTTCTCGATTGTCCGTGAATACGATCGTTTGCCGCCCCTCGCGCGCGAACTCGGCCAGCACGCCGGCCATCGCGGCCGCGGCCGGCGGGTCCTGCCGCAGGAACGGTTCGTCCAAGAGCAGCGGCAAATCGATGCTCCGCGCCGAAAGCGACGAGGTAAGCGCGAGCACTAGCGCCACGCAAAGCTGATCGTTCTGCGCCGGCGTGAGATCGTCGACCACGAGCAGCCGGCCTTCCCGGTCGACGATCGTGGCGGCGCGCCCGTCGCGGCCAATTCGAATTTGCGTAAGCTGCCCGCCCGTAAGCTGGGCTAGCACGTCCGAGGCTTTCCAGACGCGGCGCCCGCCGACGAGCGGGATGATCGACGCCGAAATCACAGGAGCGTTCAGCGCGCGTTGAATCTCGAGTTCCACGCGGTCGAGCTCGCCCCGTAGGTCGTCCAGCGACGTACGGCTCACGGCCGGGGTGCGTTCTTGCTGCAGCCGCTCCCAGCGGGCAGCCAGCTCGGCCATTTCGCGGGCCAGCGATTCGCTCGCCTGTCGCAGTTGTTGGCGCTGCGCATCCAGCTCGGTGCGTCGCGTGCGCGCATCATCCTCGTGCCGCGCCCGGCCGGCGCGGCCCAGCAGCAGTTCGTCGGAGGTGCGCAGAAACTCGTCGTGGCGATCGCACTGGCAGTGCCCCGCGACGGGCGCCTGCGGCAGCGTCACGGCAACGCGGCCCGCGAGTTGTCCTTCGTGAACCAGCGACTGCCGACGCTCGAGCAAGTGTTCGAGTTGCTCGCTCAGGTCGGTCTGCGCCCGGGTGAGTTGCCGCATTTCCGTTTTCAGTTGCCCGCGGCGGATAGCCCGCTCTTGCTCCGTGACCTGGCCGCACAGCGAGTAAAGTTGCTGCCGCAGCAATTGGGCCACAGGCAGCATTCGCGTGTGGGCATCGGTCGCCACGCAGCGGCCCGGCTCGTGCGACCGCGCGAGGCCCGACACTTCGGCGTCGAGATCGTCCAGCAGTCGCTCCAGCACGCCGACCGTGGCGCGTTGTTCGGCGATGGGGCCGATACTGTCGGCCGTGCCATCGGGATGAACCTCGGCCAAGTCGCGCCGCACTCCGGCCTCGCGCGTTTGCAGATCGCTGAGCATCTGCCGGCAGCGCGACACATCCTGGTCGAGCCGATCGAGCGCTTCGCGGCGCACTTCGGCGTCGCCCGGCGCCAACGGCCGGACAACGGTTTCCAGCGAGTAATACCGCAGCCGCGCCGCAGTCTCCGCCAGCTTGGCCTCGACCGCGTGCAAACGGGTCGCCAGTTCCTCGGCCTGCGCTCGCCGCTTGGCAATTGCATCGTCGAGCCGGGCCAGCTCCTGCTCCAGTGCGGCACTGCCGCGGCGACGATCGGACATTTGTTCTTCGATTTGGCGAACCACTTCGTCGCGGCGACGCACGAGTTCGTCCACGCGGCGGCGGTCGACCTGCGCGATCGCCGCTGGGGCGTGCTCCTGGCAAACCCCGTGCGCGCCGACGCTGGAATTCTCGCCCTCGCACTGCAGCGCCAGCGTGAACTGGCGAGCAAACTCACCCTCCAGCAGCGACTTAGACTGCGGAGCCGCGGCGAAGTCCACCGCGAACATTTCCGCCAACAGTGACGGGGCCACGCCGCCCAGCAGCGTGCGAACTGTGTGACCATCAACTGCCGCGCCCCCAGCCGCCGCGACCGTCAGCCGGCCGTGCGCCGAGCCATCGCGGTGGCGTCGCAGCACAAACTTCCCTTGGGGGCTGTCGACGTCGATCGCCCCCTCGGCCAGTGGCGTCGGCTGCGCGGCATGCAATCGCCACGCGCCCTCCGGCTTGCCGTAAAGCAAGTGGGCCGCGAGCTGGGCCACCGTGCTCTTGCCCGTGTGAGGCGGCCCAAACACGACGCTCAAATCGGAACTGAGCGAATTGAGAACGAGTTGCGGCCAGGCCGTTTGCCCGGCAACGCGAATTTGCGTGACTTTCATCCTTGACGATCCTCGTGGCGGCGAACCATCCTGGTTGGCGGCGTGCCGAAGGCGGGAGACTGGTGGCGGGGACCGGAGGTCAAGCGCGGTTCGGCGTGCAATCGCCGCCGCGCCGCCAGCAGTGGGACTAGCCTTCTAGGCCGGGGAAGCGTACCGAAATGAGCCCGTTTTCACAACGCGAGAAACACCCGTGACCACACGTGCTAGCTACGATGCGATTGTGCTGGGCGCCGGCGGCGTCGGCGGCGCCGCCATGTGGCAGCTAGCTCGCCGCGGGCTTCGCGTGCTCGGGCTCGACCGCTTCGCCCCGCCGCACGACCGTGGCAGCTCGCACGGGCATACGCGCATCATCCGGCAGGCGTATTTCGAGCACCCCGACTACGTGCCGCTGCTTTTGGAAAGCTATCGCTTGTGGGCCGAGCTGGAGCAAATCGCCGGCCGGTCGCTGCTGCTGGAGACGGGCCTGCTGCAGGTGGGCGCTGCGGATGGCGTGGTCGTGCCCGGCGTGTTGGACGCTGCGCGCATTCACGGGCTCGAAGTCGACCGACTTTCACCGGCCCAGATTCGGGAGCGCTGGCCGGCGTTCGTCATTCCTGAGGAGGCCGTCGGCGTGTTCGAGCGGCGCGCCGGTATCCTGCGTGTCGAAGATTGCGTGCGGGCCCAGTTGGTCGCCGCCCAGGAGGCTGGCGCCGAGTTGCGCGTCGGCGTCGAGGTTTTCGGCTGGTCGGCCGATGGCGAGGGCGTCCGGGTCGAGACGAGCGCGGGGCAATTTTCCGCCGCCCGGCTGATCGTCACCGCCGGCGCCTGGGCGGGGAAGCTACTCGCCGATCTCGACCTCCGGCTCGAAGTTCGCCGCAAGACCCTGATGTGGCACGACACGCACGATGCCAGGGTTCACGCTACGGCGGGCTTCCCGTGCTACCTGTTCGAGCTACCCTCGAGCGTGTTTTACGGATTTCCGGCAATCGACAGCTGCGGACTGAAATCGGGAGAACATTCCGGCGGCGAGACGGTCGGCGATCCGCTGCAGGTGGACCGGACGCTCCGCGAGAGCGACCGTCAGCCCGTCGAAGCGTTCCTGCGGGCCCATCTGCCAGCGGCCGAGCTGCCGTGCCGCGAACATGCCGTGTGTCTCTACACGATGTCACCCGATGAGCACTTCATCGTCGACCGCCATCCGCGGCACGAACGCGTCGCCTTCGCCGCCGGGCTGTCGGGGCACGGGTTTAAGTTCACGCCGGTACTCGGCGCCGCACTGGCCGACCTCGCTATCAACGGCTCAACGCGCTTGCCGATCGAGTTCCTCTCGCTGCGGCGGTTCGCCCCGTAGGTCAGGCATTACCCCCGGCGCGGATCCGTGCGCGTAATAATCTCGCTGATCCCCGTCTGGTTAAAACCCTTGAACCCGTCATTGCGCTCGAGGATTTCCAGGTGCGAGCCCAGGGCGCCATCGCGGCGAAACCGATCCGCTTGCTCCTCCGTGATAAATCCACCGGCGAGCGCCGCGTCGATCCGCTCGAACGGCACGGCCCACGTCTCGCCCTTGGTAAACGCCTGCTTCAGGTGAGCCCAGTCGGTGAACGGCGTCATCGTCTCGACGCCGCTGGCCGCGAGCTGTTGCCGCACCGCGTCGAAGTCGAACTGGCACTCGAGGTGATGCATCCCGGCCCCGAGGAACGCCTCGCCGTGCAGTTTGCACCACAGCCCCACGGTGCCGAGCTTGTCCTGGGCGACGAGCGGCTCGTGGGCGAAGTCGCCGAACACTTCGTCGGGCGTCAGATCCACATCGGCAAAAATCACGATGCCGGTCCGCGGCTGCTCGAGCACCTGGGCGCCCCAACCCGCCTCGCGGCCCGCGTAGAACCGTTCGCGGCACTCGAAGCCCGCGCGCTCCAGAAACGCCACGAGCAACGCAAAGCACTCGCGACTGCTGCGGTAGGTGTGGTGATCGTGATTGCCCCAGCCGAGGCCGAGCGACTGCTGCCGCGCGTACTGAACGCGGGCCGCGGCGTTGCGGCTCATCCAGTACTCGCGCTCCACGGCGAAAAACAAGTCGCACGCCCAATCGCGGCCCAGGTCGGCCGCTGCCGCCTCGAACAACGCCGTCGCGCGCGCGAACAGCTCCGCATCGCTCCGCCCCGAGCGCTCGCGCTCGGCAAAGGCGACGCGATGCTTCGCCGCCGCGGCAATCTGCTTCGCGCTATTCTTCGGGACCGCTACATCCGACCAGCCATGGCGTTCGATCGCATGCAACTGCATCGTATGCTCGCCGCCCAGCACCCACGTGTCGCGCCGCTGCGAACCCGGCTCGCCGCCGATCTTCATCGCCCCGAACGCCGGCTCCATCGCCGCCTTGAAGTCGTCGACCGAATCTACTTTAACGAACAGCGACGAAATCGAGCCGTGCGGCGCGACATGGACCGACGGAAAAATCCCCGCCGGGTGACGATAACCATGCCCGCGGCGACTCGTGGGGTCGGCCTCGAAGCCCGCCACAGCCAACTCTTCCTCGATGCCGGCCTCGCCCGCGACTCCCAGAAAGTCGACCCAATCGACCAGCCGCGTCCCGGTCTCCTCGTGCATCCGCCGCTGCAAAGTCGCAATCTGCGGATTGTCCCGAATGCACCGGTCGAGCAGCCGGCCCACCACCGCCGCGGCCGCCGGTTGCGGTTGCCAGTCGAAGTCGGTGCGGACATCGTGGAGTTGGGTGGACATGAAGTTTCCCCTCGCGGCAGCGAAATTCGCCGGGCGTTTTGCCCCGCGGCATAGAATTGTACGACGCGCAAGCCCGGTCGTCCGCCGCAGATTCTGCCGGATCGCCGTGAAGTGCCGGAACGCGAAGTGAAAGTCGAGGCCAACATGCATCGCGTGCTGCTGCTCGGAGCAGGAAAAATCGGCCGCATGATCGCGCGGCTGCTGTCCGACTCCGGCGACTATGCCGTGACCGTCGGCGACGTGAGCCCCGAGGCGCTCGCCCGCATCGAGGCGCGACTCGACGTGCCCGTGCGGCAGGTCGACGTCGAATCTCCCGCAGAGCTCGCCGCGGCCCTCGCGGAGTGCGACACAGTCATCTCGGCGCTCAGCTACTACCGAAATCCGCGCGTCGCCGAAGCGGCGCTCGCCGCAGGAGTGAGCTACTTCGACCTCACCGAAGACGTAGCGACCACGAAGCGCGTTCGCGAATTCGCCGCTAGCGCGCGCGACGGCCAAATCTTCATGCCGCAGTGCGGCCTGGCGCCGGGGTTCATCTCCATCGTGGCGAAACGACTCGCCGACCAGCTCGACTCCTGCGAAACCGTCCGCATGCGCGTCGGCGCTCTGCCCCTCTTCCCCACGGGCGCCCTCAAGTACAACCTCACCTGGAGTACCGACGGCCTGGTCAACGAATACTGCAACCCGTGCGACGCGATCCACGACGGCCGCCGCATCGAGGTGCTGCCGCTCGAAGGCTACGAGCAACTCTCGCTCGACGGCGTGCGCTACGAGGCCTTCAACACCAGCGGCGGCCTCGGCACGCTGTGCGAAACGCTCGAAGGCCGCGTCCGCGAGCTCAACTACAAAACCGTGCGCTACAGCGGCCACTGCAACCAGGTGCAACTGCTCGTCAACGAGCTACGGCTCTCCGAACGGCGCGACCTGCTCAAGGACATTCTCGAGCACGCCGTCCCGGTCACCTTCCAAGACGTCGTGGTCACGTTTTGCACGGTCACCGGCCAGCGGAACGGCCAGCTCGTGCAGATCACCGACGCCCGCAAGGTGTATCACGACTGGATCGGCGGCGAGAACTGGAGTGCGATCCAGATCACCACCGCCGCGGGCATTTGCGCGGTGCTCGACCTGCACGTCGCGGGCCGCCTGCCGCGGCGCGGCTTCGTACGGCAGGAGCAGGTCGACTTCGACGAATTCCTCGCCAACCGCTTCGGCCGGCGGTACGAATCGAACATGGCGACGCGGTTCAGCAACGGCGCCACCACTGTCGGCGTCGTGCGTTCCCCCGCAGAGCAGCCCACCGATCCGGCGGAGGGCGCCGCGTGAACTCCGCATTGCAAAAAGCGTTTGACCGGTTCCAGTTCACGAACTGGGACCGCCCAGGCGAGAGCTTCGAGGCACGCTCCCCGATCGACGGTTCCTCGCTCGGCGTCGTTCCCGCCTCGAGCGCCCAAGATGTCGACCGTACCATCGACAACGCCGCCGCTGCGTTTCTGCAATGGCGAATTGTCCCAGCCCCGATCCGCGGACAATTCGTCCGCAACTTCGGCGAGGAAATCCGCGCTCACAAGTCCGAGGTGGCAACGATCGTCTCGTGGGAAGCTGGCAAAATTACGCAAGAAGCTCTCGGCGAAGTCCAGGAAATGATCGACGTTTGCGAGTTCGCCGTCGGACTCAGCCGGCAACTCTATGGCAAGACAATCGCCAGCGAGCGCCCCGGCCACCGCCTCGCCGAGCAATGGCACCCGCTGGGCCCCGTCGGCGTGATCACCGCGTTTAACTTTCCCGTGGCCGTCTGGGCGTGGAATGCCGCACTCGCGTGGGTCTGCGGCGATTCCGTCGTGTGGAAGCCGTCTGAAAAGACGCCCATGTCCGCCCGAGCGTGCCAGGCGCTCGCTCTCCGCGCGATCGATGCGACGCGGGAAGTTCCCACGTCGCACATATCGGGCATCGTCTACGGCGGCCGCGCTGTCGGCGAGCAACTCGCCGCGTCGCCGAAGCTCCCGCTCATCTCGGCTACCGGCTCCGTCCCCATGGGCCGCGCCGTCGCCGAAACCGTGGCCAAACGTCTGGGCCGCTCGCTGCTCGAGCTCGGCGGCAACAACGCGATGATCGTCGCGCCGTCCGCCGACCTCGAGCTCGCGGTCCGCTCGATCGTCTTCGCCGCCGTCGGGACCTGCGGCCAGCGCTGCACGACGCTGCGGCGGCTCATCGTCCACGAATCCATCGCCGACGCGCTCCGCACCCGCCTGCTGAAAGCCTACGAACGACTCCCCATCGGCGACCCCACAACGCCCGGCACGCTCATCGGCCCGCTCGTCGACGAGGCCGCCGGCAACGCCATGGACGCCGCCCTCGCCGCGGCCAAGTCCCAGGGCGGCGTGATCCACGGCGGGGGTCGCGTCACCAGCGGCGTCCCCGCGGGCGGCGTCTACGTGCGGCCGGCGCTCGTCGAGATCACCGCCGACGCCCCTATCGTTCAGCAAGAGACTTTCGCACCAATCCTCTACATGATGCGGTACCGGGACTTCGACCAAGCCGTCGCGATTCAAAACGGCGTGCCCCAGGGACTCGCCTCCGCGATCTTCACCAGCGATGTGCGAGAAGCTGAGCACTTCTGCTCGGCCACCGGCTCCGACTGCGGCATCGCCAACGTGAACATCGGTACGAGCGGCGCCGAGATCGGCGGCGCCTTCGGCGGCGAAAAAGAAACCGGCGGCGGCCGCGAATCCGGCAGCGACGCCTGGAAGCAATACATGCGCCGCGCGACGAACACCGTAAATTACTCCACGGAGCTACCGCTCGCTCAGGGAATCAAGTTCGACTTGTAATGCAGCATCAGGGTGCCATGCCCACGTCCGCGTGGGCATGCTGAACCACAAACCGCGTCACCCCACGCCGCTTGCCAGCTCCGCCGTCGCGTCAAACCCGCGCACTGCAGCCGTCCCCCCAAGCCCCGTCACGCAGCATGCCCCCGCCGCAGCGCCGAGCCGCCCGGCCGCCGCCGGACTCATCCCGCGCAGCAGCCCGGCCAGCAACCCCGCAAGAAAACAGTCCCCCGCCCCGGTCGTGTCGACAATCGGCCCCGGCGGCGAAACGGCCGCGACGTCGACAAACTCCCCCGCCGCGGGGCTGAGCAGCGCACCGCGACTCCCCAACTTCACGCCCACCAGCCCTGCCGCGCCGAAATCGCGAAACGCCGCGACCATCCGCCGCGGATCCTCCTCGCCCGTTTGATGCCGCGATTCCGCCAGGCTCGGCACATAGACATCGAGGTGCGGCAATACGCGCGCCAGCGGCTCAAGCTCACCGCCGTCCCCGGCCGCGTCAAGCGCCGTCATGCAACCGCCCGCGCGAATCTCGGCCAGAACCTCTGGCAAGTCGTCCAGCAAATTCGGCAGCAGCGGGTAGTAACCCAGCAGCATCGCGCGACTCCGCCGAAACAGGTCGGCGTGCCCACGAAACGCCGCCGCATCGAGCAGCCGCGGCGCCCCC
>JANOIK010000648.1:0-2318 GCA_031407585.1 Planctomycetota bacterium
CGTCGCCAAAGCCGACCAACGTGGCGCGGCCGGCGTGCCGCCCATCGCGGACGTCGGCGCCCGCAGCAAGCACGGCACGTGCAGCCGCTCGCCGTAGAGGCGGCGGTCGTCGGCGCCGACGACGCCATGCTCGCCCAACGCAAAGCCGCCGCACCCGACGAGCGCCACGAGCGCGCCGCCGGCAAGTCCCGCCTCGGCGATCGCCGCGAGCAAGCCGCCCACGCACTCGTCCAGCACGGCGACCTGCGCCGCGTACGCCGCGCGGTAGCCCAGCACGGCGTCCTGGTCGGTTGTCGCCACCAGCGTCGGCGGGTCGACGAACGTCGGCGCCTCGGGGTCGTCATCGTCGAGGAGCGCCGCGCGGAGCTCGAGCGGTGCATCCCAGGCGCCGTGAAACCCGCGGGCGTGAATCCAAAGCAACGAAGGGGCTTTCGTGGGCAGATTCACCGCCGCCACGGCGAACAGCTCGGCCAGCGCGGTTTCCGAGATATCGTCCGCCGATGCGGGGGTTTGGCCCGCAAGCTGCACGACCTCGCCAAACCCGGCGGCTTCGCCCCACGCGGCCACGTCCGCGTCGTCGGTGACGAGCGTCGCGGCGCCGCCTCGCTGGGCAACGCCTTGCGGCAGCGAACCGGCGCCCCAGGCCGCGTCATAGAACGCCGCCAGCTCGGGCGACTCGCAATGCATCCAATCGACGACCACCGATTGGCTCGCGAGCACATCAAGCGCGGGCGTCGGCTGCCACGTGTTTCCATACGCGCCGAGCGCGCTGGCTCGCAACCCGTCGACCGCAATCACAACCGCGATTCGTCCTGTCATGCGGGCAGTATAGCAGTATCAGTGGGTGCCATGGCCACTGCCCTGAGTGGCCATGCTCGTCGGCCGACTTGCATGCCCACGCCGGGCCGTGGGCATGGCACCCTGCGCCTCTGCGCGAAATCCCTTCCTTAGCACCCGCGCCAGTCGCGCCACACGAGCTGCGGGAAGACCCAGGCGTCGCGGAGGTACCGCTTGGCCAGCCGTCGCGGCTCGGTCGAGAGGCGATGCAGCCACTCGAGCCCGACGCGGCGCATCCACCGCGGGGCGCGGCGCTTTTCGCCGGCGAGAAAGTCGATCGTAGCGCCGATGCACAGGGCGACCTTTGCTTGCAGCCGGTCGGCGTGCGCGTGAACCCACAGCTCTTGCTTGGGGGCCCCGAAGCCGACCAGCAGCACGTCGGGCCGCGACTCTTCCACCGCGGCGAGGATGCGTTCGTTCTCGGCGGGGTCACGTTCAAAACCCATCGGCGGCGAGAGCGTGCCGACGACTTCGACGCCCGGCCAGCGCGCGACGATGTTGGCGGCGGCCCGCTCTGCCACGCCGGGGCCCGCGCCGAGCAGAAACACCCTCAGCGGCGCCGCAAACGCGGACGAGTCCGAATCACGGACCTGCTCCGCCACGCGTTTGAACAGCGCCGGAGCCAGGTCGCTCCCCGGCACGCGCTCCGGAATTGCCCGCCGCAGCAGCCGCGCGGCGACAACCACCGGGGCGCCGTCGGCGAGCACGAGCGCCGCCGCGGCATACGCCGAGCGCAGCTTGTCGTTCTTCTGGTACATCACCGCGTGGTCGACGTTTGGCGTCACGACAAATCGGCAAGCGTCGGCCCGCGACGCCGTCGCCCAGCCGAGCACCGCGTCCACCGTTTCGCGCATCGTGAGCGCATCGATGGTGATGCCGAACAACCGCACGGTGCGGCCCGGCGCGCTCGAGACGAGCGATTCATTTCCAATCGGCGCAGCAACCCCCATAGCAGAGCCTCCCAGCGAATTGGTGAGCGGTGTGAGCAGCGAGCGGGCGACGCGGCGGCGGCGGCTCGACGCGCCGGCCTCCGCGGGAACCACGACGGGCGCCGGCGCCACGGCCCGCAAGCCAACGGACCTCCCCGCGGCGAAAAACAGTAGCCAGTGTTCCGTGGGCGACAGCGTCAGATCGTGGAATAACGCGGAGGCGAGATAGGTGATCGTGGTGGCGAGGCCGAACAGGCCCTGCGCCTGCTGCCACTCCGGCCGCGCCCGGTCGCGAGCGAGTTTCCAACCGGCCCGCGTCCACGCGGCCAGTAACCCGAGGAACAGCGTGCAACCGACGAACCCCGTCTCCACGAGCACGCCCAGCACCGTGTTGTGGTGATCCAGATTGCGGAGCGATTCGAGCTCGAGCTGCTGACTCCGATCGACCAGGTACGGCAGCTTCAAATCGTAGAAGCGGCCCAAGCCACAGCCGAACGTGGGGGCGTCGCGGAACATGCGCATCGACACATAGACGAACGACGCCCGCTGGTA
>JANOIK010000657.1:0-3937 GCA_031407585.1 Planctomycetota bacterium
CCAGCAAAAAGAAAAACAGCGCGAGCAAAAGAAAAAAGACGACCGAGCCTACGACGCCGCCGCGGAAAAACGCCGCCTTCCCGTGAACTCCATGACGCTCCTCATCGCCGGCTTCGCGCTCGTCACGCTCATCGTCTCCGCCTGGATGTTCCTCATCTGGTAGATTCGCGATATGCAAATCACCCACCCCAACGCCCGCCCCTCACGCCCCGGCCCGCCCGACTACTTCACCGGCGCCGTGCGCATCGAACCGCTCAACGAACCCGCCGACCCAGCGCGGATCGTCGCCGCCAGCGTCACCTTCGACCCCGGCGCCCGCACCGCCTGGCACACGCACCCCCTCGGCCAAACCCTCATCATCACCGCCGGCGCCGGCTGGGCCCAACGCTGGGATGACCCCGTCGAACCCCTCCACCCCGGCGACGTCGTCTGGTTCCCCCCCGGCGAAAAACACTGGCACGGCGCCACCGCCACAACGCCCCTCACGCACATCGCCATCCAGGAGAAGCTCGACGGCAAAGCCGTCGACTGGCTCGGGCAAGTCACCGACGAACAGTACCGCGGCCTGTAGGCGCCTTAGATCCCCCTCCCTCGAAGGGAGGGGCTAGGGGAGGGATTCCCGACGCCGCAAACCCTGCCGTCGCTCTGGGGAAAAGCTGAACCGCCAAGGACGCCAAGTACGCCAAAGTCGGAGGGAAGGAAGTTAAACCACGACGACACGACGGCACGACGAGGGAGAGAAGGCATTTTGAAACCGCTGATGAACGCTGATAAACGCTGATCAATCCAATTTAAGGATTGCTCATCTCGTTCCTTATCAGCGTTCATCCGCGTTCATCAGCGGTTACTCCCCATCCGTGAAATCCGTGAAATCCGCGGTCGAATTATTCCCCTCTCTCCCCCTCAATTCAACAACTCATCAATCCGCACCAACCGCCATCGCCCATACCCATTGTGCATCGGCGCCTCCGCCGGCACGCTCTCATCCCCCTCCGCCTTCACGCGGAAATTCGGCAGCACAGGATCCCCCACCATGTCCCCGTCGTTCAGCGTCGCCCCGCTGAACGCCGTGTAGCCCAAGAAGCTGTGCAGCGTCCGCAGGTCGAACTCATCATCCCCCGTGCGCGGCACGATCGCGTCCCGGCAACCCAGCACGTGCATGCCCATTGAGTGCAGCGCGTCTTCGGTGCGCATCACCGACACGAACGCCCAGTACATCCCGCCGTCGTCGGCGCTGTCCAGCAGCGTGAGCCAGTCGGTCGCCCCGTGAGCGATGCCGCTGTTGTCCACCCACACACCGGCGCCCCCCGCCGCCAGCACGGCCGCGCCCGCCGCCAGGATCCCCTTGGCCGCCCCCAAGCTGCCACCCGGCCCGGTGACGCAGATATTCACCGTGTAGTCCTCAATCCGCCGCCGCTCGTCCTCCGTCGGCAATTTCGGGCAGCTCCCCGCGAACTACCCAGGAAACTCCTCATCCGCCGGCAGCACGTTCAGCTCGAACTCGCTCCCGTCGGCAAGAGTGAGCGACTCCGAAGTGCAAACGCACCCGCGCGGCAAGTTCTCATAGAACTCCCGCGGCTCAGCCCACGCGCCAGGAATCCGGAGCGTGACTCGAGGAAGTGCAACCCGGCGGTTCTCGCTGGCAATCATGCCCGCGATTCTAATTCCCGGGCGGCGCAATACCAACAAGAAACGCCCCGCCCGCGCTAAGACGCGAGTCGGCGCGGGATGCCGTCGGCGTCTAACCGCGCGGCGCCGCCGCACGAGGTTTCCATGAATTTCGACGTTGCGTTGCGCGCGTCATGCGCGACCGCCTGTCGCTAGCGCGACCCCCGTCGGCGAAGACGTCAACCGTGGCCATCCGCAGCGCCAATCACGAGCGCGATATCGATAGGCAATTTGGTCGCCGACCCCGCCAGGGAAACGCAGTTAGCCCGGCGGCGAAGATCAGCAGCGTCGAAGGTTCAGGGACAAGATTGCAATTGATTTGGTTGGCCGTCGCACCCACCACCTGACCGAGTGCCAGAATGTCGATGCACGTCGGCAGGGCCCGTTGACTCGTCTGCCAACCCGGGTCCGCCACGACCGTGAAGCCAAATGTGTCGTCGACCGTGGGGTCGCCAATATAATGGGACGAGTCTTTGACCACCGGGATGTCGAAATCACTCGCCAGGCCGCTCAGGGCCATGGGAATCGTTAGCGTGCGATCCGTTGTCGCGCTGATCGGTCCGACCAAATCCAGGAACCGCGTGTAGCCCGAGCTCTGACCATTGCTGATGCCGAGGGAGTGTTCCGTCTCATGTATCACCAGCGTTAAGAAATCCCACCGGCCGTCGGCTACCCCCATGGCGGTCGCGTCGCCGAAGCGCTTGTTGTTCACGTTGCCGCCGCCGAGCGCGGCAGTGCTGGTGGCCATGCCGAATTCCGAATTGTCGAACGGCGTGGGATCGATAAAGTACGGCAAGCCATCGTGGTAGTTAAAGCGGATGGTCGAAGTCGCCGGCCGATTGTTCGCATCGATCGTGTCGATCCCTGAATCGCCGACCGGATCCGTACTGCCGGAGTCGAACAACTGGAAGGTCACGGTCAGATTCCAGGGCAGCAGAATAGAATTCTGCCAATACGTGAACGCCGCAGAGATATTGGACTTCACGGTCGGCGTCACATCGACGCGTCCCATGCCGGCGGCGGGGAACAGATTTCCCGTCGCGTCTTGGTAGACGGACCCAAGCGACGAGTAGTTAGCCGTAATTGTCACGGCTGCCGCGCGAGGAACTAAGAATGTGCAGCAGGCCGAGAGTGCAAGGAAGCTGCGAAAGATGCCTTCGTAACGCGCTGTGTGACGATGGTCTTGTGAATTGAAGCACGTCAGAGTGTCTCGAGTCATGAGCTAGCTCCTGAGATGTATGGCAACGCGACGTTGACTGAGTCCCGAGGTGCGCAGCGGGACTGCCTACCGCCCTGCGCTGCGGCAGTCTAAATGCCGCCGATTCCGGGGTCAATTATTCGGAACTGGAAAACTTTGTTTTCGCGTATTCTTAACGAATTCTCCCGCGTTTCTTGCTTGTCGCGAGTCTCGCTCAGCGTCAAATGGTTCGCGACGCACCCCCCGGCAACTATTCATAAAACGCCCGCGGCTGAGCCCACGCACCGGGTATCCGCAGCGTGACTCGAGAAACGGCACCCCGGCAGCTCTCACCGGCAATCATGCCCGCGATTCTAATTCCCACCAGCGGCGACGCAAACCGAAAGACGAGACAGAAAAAGGTGCCAGGAACATTCTCTAAATCTTTCCGAACTCCGATCCGCGTCCATCCGCTGAATCCGCGTTCGTCCGCGTTCGTCCGCGTTCCATTCCGGGCATCCCCCGCCGGCCAGATTTCTTGCCTTTTCTCGTCCCCGTTCACTAGAAAATGAGCCGCCAAACTACTACTATACACGCGTACATAAAATGCGACGGCAAAGATGTTCGCGCCACGCCCCCTATTTAGCCCCCGGCGAGTCGCCGGGGGCCAACAACCAAGCCACGCACACCGCCCCACCATGAAACGATTGGGGCGTTTCCATCAAAGCAGCATCACCACCACCACTCTCCTGTCCCAACCCGAGGGCCCTGCCATGAAAAGCGGACAGTATCACCCCCAAAGCGGACAGTATGAGCCCCAAAGCGGACACAATGCGGCACAGAACGGACACAATCCCGGCCATGTCCCGACCAACCGACGCCGCGAAACCCCGACAATTCTCGAGCGCACCGCCGGATCACGCGCCGTAAACGCCCGATTGTGTCCACAAAACAGCGCGCAGAGCGTCCGCAAGAGCGGACATTTGAAAACCGTCGGCGGCGGACAGCTACCGCTGCACGCGGGCCGTCCCGCCCTTGGACAGGGCCTCGACCTCGGACAGCTTCGCCATCGAGACGTCGCCGGGGAACGTC
>JANOIK010001291.1:0-2801 GCA_031407585.1 Planctomycetota bacterium
CATGCGAATCACGCTGGAAACTCCGTCGACGCTCCGCCGGCTGGTGAATCGCACGCTGCATCGCAAGGGTTCTTACGACGCCGCCAAACGCGACCTGTCCGCGGCGAACCTGCGGTTGGTCGTGTCGATCGCCAAGCGGTATCGCAATCGCGGCATGAGCTTCCTTGACCTGATCCAGGAGGGCAACACGGGCCTCATGCGTGCGGTGGACAAGTTCGAGCACGCTCGCGGGTTCAAGTTCTCGACTTACGCGACTTGGTGGATTCGCCAGGCGATCACGCGGGCCATCGCCGACCAGAGCCGCACGATCCGCCTGCCGGTGCACATGATCGACACGATGAGCAAGATTCGCTCGGTGACGACCGACTTCGTGCAACTGCACGGTCGCGAGCCGAACCCCGAGGAGATTGCGGAGCTGGCGAACCTGTCGCTGGACGACGCCCGTTGCGTGCACAAGATGACCCGCCAGCCGCTGTCGCTCGACCAGCCCGTCGGCGATCACGAGGACAATTACTTCGGCGAGTTCCTGCAGGAGAACCGCGACGAGGATCCGTTGTACGACGCCAACTTGGCTGCCCTGAAGGAGCGGCTCGAGGAGGTGATGACTGAGCTGACCTACCGCGAACGCGAGATCCTGCGGCTCCGATACGGCCTGGCCGACGGGTACACCTACACGCTCGAGGAAGTTGGCAAGATTTTCTCGGTCACCCGCGAGCGCGTGCGGCAGATCGAGTCGAAGGCCGTTCGCAAGCTGCAGAGCCCGTACCGGTCGCGGGCGCTGTCGAGCTTTCTCGATGGGGTGGAGCCGCTGCCGTTGGATGTGCCGTGATGCTCACCCGCGTGCGAACCGCACTTGCGACTCGGAAACGACGACGAATGCGTCAGATATCTGGTTCCCGTGCCCGTCCAGAAGTTTTGTGAGTGCTGCGATCTTCGAAGCGCGCCGCTCGTCCTTCAATCGTAAGTAGATGATCCCGCAGTGCGGTTGGCGTTCGCGGAAAACCTTGACGCCAAAATCGCGGTCGTTCGTGATAAGTATCCGCGTTTCGGCGCAGGCTCGGGCCAGCAGTTAGTCGTCGGAGGAGCCGCGCGCATGGTCGTAGGCCGAGAACACATCATGCCCCCCTGTTCGCAGCCATGCTGCGACGGCCGGCCCGGTGCACTCGTCGACGAGAAACCGCATCTACGCTGGTTCGGAGACGAGTGGCAGAAACGTCGCATCGGCGAGAGTATGCGATGCAAAGAGCAGACAGGCCTGAATGTCTTCAAAGGCGAGGCCTTCGTACTCATCCCGAATCTCGTCGGCCGTCGAACCGTGTGCCAGCAGACCGAGGACGTACTCGACGCTGAGACGAGTGCCGCGGATAGCCGGCTTTCCGGCTAATACAGCGGGGTCGCAGGCAATTCGACTGAGGAGCTGTTGGTCGGACATACGAAGGCTCTCCACTGCGCGCGGGCGAATCGCCAATGGCATTATAGCCTGACGGGATGCGGGAGACGACTATCACCCCGCGGCAGACAAATTTACCGCGCCGCGAAGCACTCAATTTCGAGGCGCACCAGCTCCGCAGCGACCGCGGCGGCGCTTTCGGGGCGCCGTAGCGGGTCCTTCGCCAGCATGCGGTGCACAAGCGAGGCAACCGGCTTCGGCGTCTCCGGGCGGCGGGACATCAGGCACTCGGGCTTCGCCTCGCGATGCTGGCGGATGAGCTGCTCGGCGTCGCGGCCGATGAACGGCAGGTGGCCGGCGAGCATTTCGTAGAGCGTGACGCCGAGGCTGTAGACGTCGCTCTGCGACGAAGTGGAGAGCGACGAGGTGAGCGCTTCGGGCGCCAGGTAGTTGAGCGTGCCGTACACGGGCCGCGACGACCAGTGGCGGCTTTCGGCCGGCGTGTGGACGAAGCCGAGGTCGATGAGCGTGGCGTGGCCGTCGGAGCCGACCATGATGTTCGAGGGCTTCACGTCGGCGTGGATCATTCGCGTGGTTTCGTGCAAGGCGGACAGCGCCTCGGCGACCTGCCGCACGATCCACAGCGTGATGGCCAACGGAAGTCGCCGCTGGTGCTCGAGCACGGCCGCGAGCGACCGCCCCTCGAGCTTTGGGCTCACCAGGTAAAACGGCGGCTGCTCGACGCCCGCCGATAGTACGGGGAGCAGGTTCGGGTGCGACGCCTTGCGGCCCACCCATGCGGCGCGACGCTGCATCTCGATGGCGTGCGGGTCGCGCCACCACTCCTTGCGAAGCACCTTCACGACGTAGGCCGGCGACGACTCCGGCGCACACTCGGCGGGCCGGGCGAGGTAGACGCGAGCCAGATCGCTCTCGCTGATCAGCCGAACCAACTGCCAGGGGCCGATGCGGCCGATCAGCTTGTGCCGGTTCGGTGCATTCGGCGCGGGCGGTGCGGCCGAAAAGGGAGCGGCGCTCGCCGTGGCTGGCGAGTAGTCAACGGTGGCCATGCGCAGTGGGGTGCTTCAAAGAATCTGGGTCGAAACGAGCGGCGGGCGCGGCGTCGGGAGGGCCGCACCTGCGACTGGAATCGGCCGTTGGGGCGGCCTGCCTCAAAGCTTTCCCGCGGACCGAGCAAAGGCCGTGAAGCTGGGAAAACGGCGGACGGTTTGCCGGCGCCAGCACGTCACCCTCCCACGTAGCGTGCATGCACGGCCCGAGCTTCGGCGGGGTCCGACGTGCCGCCGACGATCGTGCGGCCATCGGCGAACACCGTGAGCCGGTACGCGTCGATCTCGCAGCGTAAGAGGTAGGCGTTCGCAGTGACGCGACCGACGTCCCGCAGTTTCGC
>JANOIK010000726.1:0-5481 GCA_031407585.1 Planctomycetota bacterium
GCGTTCGATCCGCTCGAGCCGTCGCGGCGACAGATCGTCGCGCTCCTGGTAGTCGGCGAGCAGATCGTCGTAATAGTCGAGGTCTTCCTGAGCATCGGCGATCGAGTCGCCCAGGCGGTCGATCGAGCGTTCGACGCCCGTCACGAACCAGTCGTAGCGATCGACGAGCCGCCCCATGTCGTCCAGGACGTCGTCGTACTCGTCGGACGAGTAAAAGTCGTCGATCGTGGCCAGTCCGTCGTCGTAGTCGGACACGATGCGGTCGAACCGGTGCTCGAAGCGGTCGTGGACGAACTCGTCGCCCAGGCTGAAGGCGCCGCCGAGCAGGCCGCCGCCGAAGTGTCCGCCGTGGCCGATGCGGCCCAGGAGGTCGCCGAGCAGGCCGCTGCCCAGCAGGCCGTCGCCGCCGCCCAAGTTGAGGTTGAAGTTGCCGCTGAAGCTGCCGAGGTTGCCGAGGCTGCCGCTGAATTCGCCGTGGCCGTTGTCGAACGAGAAATCAAAGTCGAGGGCCGAGGCCCGGGCGCGGCCGCCGAGGGCGAGCAGTGCGAGTGCGAGACTGACGGTTAACAATCGCCTCATCGTGATCTTCTCCTGAGTTGTTCCGAGACTGCGTTCCTGGTGATGAATAACCCGAGGGCGCGTTTGGGCGTTCGGGCGGCGGGTAAGTTCATTGTTAGCGCGTTCTGCAAGATGGGCAAAGAAGTTGTTGGAGATCTTGGCGGGGGGCGTAGGTTGGCGAGGCGGAGGGGATTCACCACAGAGGGCACAGAGGACACGGAGTAAATACGCGGACCCTGCGTTTCTCCTCCATTTCGTCCTTCCTCCGTGCTCTCTGTGTCCTCTGCGGTGAATCCGTTCTCATAAAAGGCGTTTTGAAAAAAGCTTGCATCGCGGAGGGGCTTGGGGGTAAGCTGCGGCTAGTGGCCCGGCGCGCTGTGGGGGCGATTCGGGCCAGCCGAGTTCGGTTGCTTGTCATGAATGTCGTTTTGTCGCCCGCTTCGCGGCGGGCCGCGGCAGGTTTGCTGCGCCCCACACTCTGGATGACTCTCTGGCTTGGCCCGTTCTGGGTCGGGTTGGCCCGTTTCGTTTGTTGGGTGGCCCAGGTTGCCGTCGGCGGCTACCTGGGCGGCGCAGCCGCGAGAGGGTTTTCTCGCGCGGCGGCTGACGAGTGCAACCTGTTGTCGCTTCGCGACCCCGGTAGGCGAGGACGCCAACCGGGGCCACCCACCGCGTTCATCGGGCGCGACCCCTCACTTCGGATTCTCTGGCCTACGGTCCATTTATTGACCGTGGCCGATTTGTTTTTTTCCGGTTCATTCTTTTCATTCCTGTCTTGGGAAAGGGTCTTATCATGTCACGCCAACGAAAGGGGCGCGCGCGTGCGCGGAGCGCCGCCGCCCTCGGGGTTCGGGCACTGCGGTGCGAACATCTGGAAGACCGCCGGCTGCTGGCGGTGCTGACGGTCGATACGGTTGCCGACACGATTGATTTTGCCGATGGCAAGACGTCGCTGCGCGAGGCGATTACGACAGCAAATTCGACGCAGGGCCTCGATGAAATTCGCTTCGAGCCGACGTTGTTCCTCAACGGAGCGCGAACGATCACGCTTACGCAAGGCGAGCTCAGGATCGCCGACTCACTTTCGATTTCAGGCCCCGGTGCGCAACTTCTGACAATCGACGCGAGCGGAAGCGACCCGACGCCAAGTCTTAAGAACGCTGATGGCAGTCGCTTGTTCTCGGTGAACGACAGTAAGTTTAGCGTTCTCTCCGCGTTTACGTTGCGCAGTGTCAAATTGACGGGCGGCGATTCCGCGGGGGCTGGAGGCGCAATCGCCAACCAGGAGAAGCTAGTCGTCGAAAACTGCGTTATTCAATCAAACGCTGCAAAGTCGAACGGTGGCGCCATCGCCAACAACATCTCCGCATCCGCCATGATTGTTGGCTGTCAGATCCTCGACAATCACGCAGGAACTGCCGGGGGAGGACTCTCCCATTCGTCGGCAAATGGGCTCATCATCGAACGCAGTACCATCGCACGGAATTCCGCTGGAGTTGCCGGAACTCAACCGCCACCCGAAACGGTGTTTCGAGGCGGCGGCATATCAGCATCCACCTTCTCAAGTCTCGGCGCGATCGAGGTGCGGGAGTCCGTTATCGCCGACAACTCGTCGGCAGGGGGCGGAGGCGGGATTTCAGGCAATGGCCTCCGAATCACCTCATCAACAATTTCCGGTAACAGCGCCGTCGGCCCGGGCGGTGGCGTCTACACGACGAGCAATATCACCATTCTGCACACTCTCGTCTCCCAGAATACATCCGCAGCAAACGGCGGCGGCGTGGCCGCTATAGGCGACAGCGTTCGAGTAGACATGACCAACAGCACCGTTGACGGCAATCGATCCTCCCAATTTGGAGGCGGCGTATTCAGTCAGTCCGCCGCTCTCAACATTGTGCTCGCAACCAGCCACAGCACATTTTCCCAAAACCAGGCTTCCGGTCAGGGCGGCGGAGTTTTCGTCACCCGCGGAGTCGCCCAGCTGAGTCATGTCATCGCGGCGACAAACAGCAGCGGATTCTCCGCCTTTGCACCCGATCTTGGCGGATTTCTAGGAGCGAAATACGAATCTCAGTACAGCCTAATTGGCACGAATGCCGGCAGCGGCGTGGCGATGGCTTCCGTCGAGGCGCCGGATGTTAACGGAAATATTATTGGCGGTTCCGAGTCGTGGAACACAATTAACCCGCGGCTGGGACTTCTACGAGACAACGGAGGTCCAACGATGACTCGGGAGCTGCTTTACGACAGCCCGGCGCTGAATTCTGGCAATCCGCTCCTCAGGTCCGGGTCGAACGGCACGCCCTCGGCGGACCAACGAGGTGGATCATTTTCCCGTGTCGCTGCGGGCCGTATTGATATGGGAGCCTACGAACGTCCAGGCCGCCTTAACTCGGTCATCGTCGTCGACTCCCTCGTTGATGAAAACGACGGGGACTATTCTCACGGCGACCTTTCACTTCGAGAGGCAATCGAATTGGCCAATGGGCCGGGTGAGCGCCCCAAAATTACTTTCTTGCCCTCGCTCATCGCAAACGGTCCGGGAATCATCGTGCTCACTCGGGGCGAGTTGGCCATCAGCGCGCCCATGACGCTCCAGGGGCCTGGGCACGAGCATCTAACAATTGACGCGTCGGGAAATGACGCCACAGCCGATCGGGATGAAGGAAATGGCAGCCGAGTATTTAATGTGGCCCGCAACTTCGACTACTTTGGCGGCCCGACCATAGAAGTCACCATTTCGGGCCTGTCGCTCACCGGCGGCGATACCAGCACCAGCGGTGGCGCCATTAGTAATCGGGAACTGCTGAGCGTTGAAAACTGTCAGCTCTACGAGAATTCAGCCATATACAACGGTGGAGGAATTGCTTCTTCGGGCGTTCTTTCGATCCGCGAGTCAATCATTCGCCAAAATAGCTGCGGCGACGATGGGGGCGCCGTTTCTCAATTTCAAGAAGCACTTGAAATCGTCGACAGCTACATAAGCGGAAATCAAGCGGGAGAAAGCGGCGGCGGCGTCTATTGTCGGTGCCCGTCGACGCTCATCCAGCGATCAGTTTTTGCTGGCAACACTGCGGGCCGCGACGGCGGCGGAATTTGGAGGTCGGACGGCGAGTTTCTGGGAGAGAATTCGACATTCAGCGACAACACCGCCAACTATGACGGCGGCGGCATCTACAACAACTACGGGCCTATGACGTTGACGCAGGTGACTGTCAGCGGCAACATCGCCGGAGGCGGAGGCGGAGGCCTATATATTGACTGGGGTTGCGAGCTTCAGTGGTGCACCATTACCGGGAATCGTTCCGGCTTCCAGACGCCGCTCAATGCCGGGGGCGGTGGCATAAAATTTGAGCGGGTTGGAAGTGCTACGTTGGTAAGCTCAATAGTCTCTGGAAACATCGACGCGAGCGGTGCGGCCCCAGACATCGACAATCTCAGGTCCGCCTATAGTTTCTCTCAGCTTACTGCCCGAAATACACTGGTTGGATATAACGCGAGTAGTTGGCTGCCCGAAGCTCCCCTCGGTTCGCCCGACGCAAATGGCAATCTCATCGGCGGGCGACTTCATGGGGCGATTGACCCACTTCTGGGCCCGTTGGCCGACAACGGCGGGCCAACGCCGACGCACGCATTGCTTACGGGCAGTCCGGCGATTGATGCGGGGGATCCGGCGCTCGTAGCCGGCGCGGCCGGGACGCCGGAGTTCGATCAGCGTGGGGCAGCGTATACGCGCGTGGCGGGGGAGCGCGTCGACATGGGGGCGTTCGAGGCTCAGGCCGCCAGCGGGGCGCTGGGGGCCGATTTCAATTTGGATGGACAGGTCGATGGAGATGACTTGCTGGTGTGGCAGCGCGGGGTGGGGAAGACGGGTGTTGTGACGCTGCGCCATGGCGATGCGACGGGGGATGGGGACGTCGACGGGAATGACCTGGCGGTGTGGCGGGCGCGGTTTGGTGTTGGGGGTGATGCGGAGGTGGTGTTGGCGGCGAGCGCGCGTGCGGAAGAGCAGGGCGGCGGCTCGGGCGCGCGGGATGCGGCGTTTGGGAATTCGTCGTTGGTTTGGTTGGCGAGTGGGGGGAGTCCGGGGGGAGAACTCGCAGTGAGTCAGCGACCGATGTTCCGACCGAGATTGCGGTGGTGAATCGTGGGTGAATGGTGAGCTTGTACCCGCTTCGTCCCCCCTCCCTAGCCCTCCCCGCCGAGGGGAGGGGACCGGAAGGATTTCTAAATCTAGGGCGGGGAGTTTGAACCACGAATAGCACGAATGACACGAATGGGAAATGACGGCCAACCTCGCCAGCCGTTTCTCCTGCGAATCCCCTATTCGTTTAGTTCGTGTGATTCGTGGTTAGTTCTTCTTACGCGCGGAGCCCCCGGTTTTAAGAACCGGCGCATGAAGAGCCCACAGTTTTAAGAACCGGGGGCTAATTGTGGGTAACACGGCGGCCGCCGTTGCCGCTTTCTTCTTTGCCTGCTCCTCGGTCACTCTTTTTTTACCAGGAGTAAAAAAGATGTCTGTTTCGTTTTCTGCGGTTGCCTGCGGGCGGCTGCGTCAGGTTGGTCGGTTGCTTCCCGCTCTCGTGCTCGCCCTTTCGCTCGTTCACGGTTTCGCGGCTCGGGCCGCGGTGGTCACGTGGACCAAGTTTGGCAACGGCAACTACAACGACTCCGCCAACTGGTTTGGCGGCGGACCGCCGACCGGCGCCGACTTTGTGAAGTATGAGCTTGCTTGGGGCTATCCCTACACCGTGACGTTCCCCGGATACGATGCGGTGATTGACGGCGGCCATGGGGGCGGCGGAACCGGGATTGCGAGCTACTCGGCGCGGATCATGCAGATCCGCGATAACGGGCTGGCGTTCATGGGGTCGACGCAGCCGATGAAGGGGGCTTCGACGCTGACGCTCACCGAGACGAGCC
>JANOIK010000773.1:0-3337 GCA_031407585.1 Planctomycetota bacterium
GGTTAGCCGCGACGAGCAGGGTCCGCCCGAAGCGGAGCGCGGCGTCGCGACGGATCGTGCATTGATGACGAGCCGCGAAGAAGCGCTCCGCTGCGGCGGACCTTCGCGTCGCGGCTAACGCTCGCACGATGGCCACGCCTACTGCGGCGCGGGCAATGGCTCGAGCGCCCGTCCGCCCGGCGGCAGCACGCCGGCGCCGGGCATCGTCGGCACGAGTTGTCCCGGCGGCATCGCTTCGGGGGCGAGCGTTGGCGCCCCGAGCAGCGGCCCCGCGATTGGGGCGCCGACCGCCGGCGAAGTCATCGTCGGCGGGTTGAGCAGTACAGTTCCCGGCGGCGCCACAGTCGCCGCCGGCAGCACGGCGCCCTGCTGCGTGCCGGTGCGCAATTGTTGCGCGCGGGCCATGAGCTGATCCGTCGGCACGACCACCTGCGGCGTCAGGTTGTACGTCACCGTGCGGAAATCTTGAATCTCGTTCGGCGTCAGATTCTCGGCCGCGAAGTCGATCGGCGGAATCTCGTACCACGGCGCCGGAATCGGCTGCTTGATGGTCAACGTCTCGAAGCCCGGCTTCACCAGCCGAATTTCGCGCGTGCCGTAGTAGACGAACGAAGTCGCGCACGGCGTCGTGCCTATGGGTTGGTTGTCGACGTACACCATCGCCCCCGGCGGGCTGCTGCGCACCATGAGCCGGCGACGAACGCATCCGCCCGGCAGCAGGGCGAGCGCCGCAATGGCGACCCCGACGCACCCGCGCTGGAGTCTCGATCGAGTTTTGGCAGTGACGAGCATAGTCGGAGGCGCGCGGCCGGGGCGCAATTGGCGAGAAAAGAGGGCGGATTGTAGGACCCGCCCTACCCCGCCACCATGCCGGTTCGCCAATGGCTTTACGGCTCGTCCTGTTGCTAGCAGCCCCCGTTAATTAAGATACGGTGAACTCAACCGACCCACCCTCCAGCGGGGCACGCCACTTGCAAGCGTGTCGGCGGTGTCGAAACCCACAGTCAACCTGACGCAATCGGCCGCCGGCGTGCGCTGCGCGGCCGTTAGCGACGTGGGCATGCGCCGCTCGAGCAATCAGGACTCGCTGGCCGTTTCGCTCGCCGAGGACGACCGCGCCAGCCGCGGGCGGGGGCATCTGTTCGTGGTGGCCGACGGAATGGGCGCCCACGCCGCGGGCGAGCTCGCAAGCCAGATCGCCACTGACAACATTCCCCACGCCTACCACAAGCGGCGCGACCTGCCGCCGTGGGAGTCGATCGTCGCCGCGGTCGAGGACGCCAACGGCCGCATTTACGCCAAGGGGCAGAACAGCGTCGACTTTCACGGCATGGGCACCACGTGCAGTTGCCTGCTGCTGCTGCCCGAGGGCGCGGTCGCGGCCCACGTCGGCGACAGCCGCGTGTACCGGCTGCGGGGCACGACCATCGAGCAGCTCACGTTCGACCACAGCCTGGTGTGGGAGATGGCCGCCGCGGGGCACGCCTCCGAGGACGAAGTGCCGGCCTACGTGCCGAAGAACGTCATCACGCGCTCGCTGGGCCCGCACCCGGTGGTGAAGGTCGACGTCGAAGGCCCGCACCCCGTGAAGATCGGCGACCGGTTTCTGCTGTGCAGCGACGGCCTCACGGGGCCCCTGAGTCCGACGCTCATCGGCATGGTGCTTTCCTCGCTGCCACCGGACGAAGCGGCCCAAACGCTGGTCGACCTCGCGAACTTGCTTGGTGGTCCGGACAACATCACAGCGATCGTGGCCGAAGTCGGCAACTCCAACGGCGTGCGGGCCAGTCGGAATGGCGACGCATCGTCCTCGAGCGCGACGAGCGGCCTTTCAACAAAACGCCTTTCAGAGTTCCGCGGCGACGACCTGTTTCTGATCCTAGCCGAGCTCGCTATTGCCGGCGGCTTTGGGTGGGGGGTGGCCGTCAGTAACGTGGCGCTTGCCGTCTCCACCGGCCTTACTGGGCTCACGATCTTCCTGATTTGGCTATTCGTGCGAATGAATCGCAGCAAGCAAGCGGAAGATTGCGGGGCCAACCGGTCGTGCGCCGGCTTCGGCAAAGGCCCGTACCGCAAATACGCCGTCGCGCCCTCGGCCGAGAACATCGAGATGCTGAGCGACATCGTCCGCCAGCTCGAAGACCTGGAAGACCAGCGCACCTGGCCGTTCGACTGGAAAGAAATCCACGAAGACCGCGGCCGCGCCCTCAGGGCCATCGCCGCGGGCGACTTCACCGCCGCGGTCGTCGCCTACTCGAGCGCCGTCCGCCGCCTCATGCAAGCAGTCCGCGACACCCGCAACGCCGGCAGCGGCTCGGGCATCAATTTGGCCGGCGGGTGAGGGGCGAAAGCTTAGCCGGCGAGCCACGCTCGCCGGGTCCCGGACGGCGTGGCCGTCCGGCTAACTCGGTCGGATGGGAGCCCGCCCCGACTGTTGTTCCCCTGGCCGCCCCCACTTTGCTACAGTCCCGCCCGAATCTCCCTGCTCCGGGCCCCGTGCTCCCTGCTCCCCCTTGCGCATCCTCACCCGCTACATCCTGCGCGAAGTCCTCGGCGTTTTCCTGGCCACGTTGGCCACGATGACGGCGTTTCTCTTCGTTGCCCTCATCGGGAAGCAAGCCGTCGAAAATGGCCTCGGACTCACGGCCATCCTCCGCATCCTGCCGTACATGCTGCCGCAAGCGATGCAGTTTGCGGTGCCGGGCGCCCTGCTCATGGCGGCCACCAGCGTCTTCGGCCGCGTCGCCGCGGCCAATGAAGTCGTCGCGATCAAGGCCCTCGGCATCTCGCCGATGGTGCTCCTCTGGCCGGTGCTTGCGCTCGGCGCCGCGGTGAGCTTCGTCGCCGTCGCCATGAACGACGTGGCCGTCTCCTGGGGCGATGGCGGCGTGCGCCGCGTCGTGCTCGAATCGATCGAGGACATCGCCTACGGCCGCCTCCGCACGTTGCGCAGCTTCTCGGTGCCCAACCAACTGAACGTCAACGTGCAGGCCGTCGCCGGCCACCAACTCATCCATCCGATCATCCAGCTCGTGGCTTCCGAGGGCCGCCCCACGTCGATTATTAAGGCCGACGCCGCGGAACTGCACGCGGACGTCGCCCAGAACGCGATGAAAATCACGCTCTACAACGTCGAGGGCGACCACCTGGGATGGTCGTTCACGCACCCGGGGAAGTTCGAGCATTCACTGCCGCTCGACGCGCTCATGGGCGGCGGCGGCACGCGCACGCCCTCGGCCTACGCCCTGCGAGAGATCGGCCCGGCGAAGGCCGAGCAGGTGAAGCTCATCGAAGCGACGAAGCAGCAGATGGCGGCCGACGCCGGCGCCGCGCTCGC
>JANOIK010000778.1:0-7775 GCA_031407585.1 Planctomycetota bacterium
TCGAAGTCGCGCTCCTCGCTCACCATCTCGCGGAAGTTGCCGTCGATGTCGAACGCGTTGGCCAAGTGCTGCAATGCCCGGCGGCGATTTCGCGCGAGGCTCCAGTAGCACGCCAGGTTGTAGTGAATGATTCCCTCGCCCGGCTCCACGCGTACCGCGTGCTCTAGCACGACGATTGCATCCTCGAGCCGGCCCGTACGCTTGTAGCACCACCCGAGCGCTAGGCAGACATGCGTGTCGTCGGGGATTAGGTCCAGGGCGCGGCGCAGCGGGAACACTGCCTCGCGATACTGGCGCATCGTGCGCAGCGCCTCGCCCATGAGATAGCAGCCGCGCGCGTCGCCGTGAACCAGCGAGCCGCGCCGCTGCAGCGTGCGCAACGCTTGCTCGGGCATCCCCAGTTCGAGATAGCCATCGGCCTCGACGCACGTCCGGTGCAATTGCACACGCAAGGTAAGCGGCATGGTGCCTAAGCCAGGAAGGAGTTCAAGCGCCGCCCGTAACACGATTCACCCCGTTTCTGCGATTGCGAGCGAGCCTCGAAAGAGACGCCGCGTCAGTCGCTGCGGGGGGAATGCGAGAGCAAACGCTGGACCAAACCAAGGGACAAGAAAGAACGAACGATTTGCAGCGACTCGATGCGCCGCACGAAGAGCTACCTAATATTACACACGATTTGGCGCCTGCCGCACGCCGCGCGCCAAGTTGCGACCTAACTGTCGATGGCCTAAGCGGTAACGCGCGAGTTTTCGAGTTGACCGACGGCGCCAGACATGCCGCGGGCGAAAACTTTGCGGCGTGAATGCGCCTCCGAACGGGGTCAGCGACATTCTGGCGGTGCGAGCGCACGCCTCGCTTTGCTGGCGTCCACGTGGTCCGCCGACCGCCGCAAGTTCGGGCATCCTCTGCGCGCCGGATGGGCCGTTGGGGACCTTCGTGGCGGCCCGATTCCGTGGTGATTTTACGCCACCTCGCGGCGGGAAATGTTGCCCCACGGCAGCGATTGGGCCCTCGGCGCCGTCCGGCTCCTCTGCCCCGCCGAGCCGCGTTTTCCTCGTGATTTCCCGAGGAAAAACGCCCTTCGCCGCCCGTCGCCGCGCCTGAATCCGCCCCGGGGCACGCCCGTTGCCAGGAGGTTTCCCCCCAACGGCCGCCTGGTCCTGTCGGCCCCGCCAACCGCGAGAAGCCCCGCGTGCGCCGCAGCCTGCTCACCATTCTCATCGTCGCCGCAATCAGCGCCTGGCTCGCTCGAGCCGAGCGTGCCGCGGGCGTCGGCGAGCTCGAGTACGCAGCGCCGAATCACCCCGAGTGGGTGCGCACCGCCGATGGCTGGCAACGCCGCGTTATGCTCGTCCCCGAGCCGCCGACGCGCGCGTTCGACATTCACCCGGGCCTAGTCGCGGCGTTTCAACTCGGGTTCTCGGTGCTCGTGCTGGTGGCCTTCCCCGGCAAAGCCACCCCCGCCCGGCGCCCAGTTCCTGCCGCCGCTTGCGGCTTAGCGCCCGCCGCACCCGCCGCGTCGCCCCACAAACGCCGCCGCCGCATCCCCGTCGCCGCTCGCTAGCAAGCGACTTGGCAGGGGCAATTTGCCCCTTTCTGCGCCATTTTGTCGCACACGGCAATTTTCTTGCACGGCCCCACCCGCCCAGCGCCACTAACCAAATAGGGCCGCGGGCTCCCCTCCGGTCCTACTCATACTCTTACTCCTAATCCTACTCGAATTTCTCCCCCTTCCCGGTGCCGCTATGCGTCTTACTCTCCGCACTTTGCTCGCTTACATGGACGACATCCTCGACCCGAGCGACCAGGAAGAACTGGCTCGCAAGATCGAGGCCAGCCCCTTCGCCACCGAGCTGATCCACCGTTCGCGCGACGCCGTGCGACGGCTGCGGCTCTCGGCGCCTGAGGTGCTCACCGGCGAGTCCGGCGACCTGCACGGCGGCGACCACAACATGGACGCCAACACCGCGGCCGAGTATCTCGACAACACGCTCTCGCCGGACGAGGTCGCGGACTTCGAACGCAACTGCCTGGAGGCGGGCCCCAACGCCGACATGCTGCTGGCCGAGGCCGCGTCGTGCCACCACATCCTCACGCTCGTGCTGGGCGAGCCGGCCGAAGTCGACGCCGATCTGCGGCAACGCATGTACGCGCTGGTGCGCCAGGCGGCGACGATGCCGCTGCATCGCGTCGAGCCGGCGCACGTATCGCCAACCACGCCGGCGGTTGTACCGGCCGCTGCGCTGGCGGCTGCCCCGCCGACCGCCGCCGCGATCACGCTGCCGTCGCGCCCTGCGGTTGATCCCGACGAAGCGGCGGTGCCCGATTACTTGCTCGAAGCGTCCCGCGCGCGCCGTCGTTCGCGGCGGTTCGTGGCAATGATGGTTGTGTGCGCGCTGCTAGGCAGCGGCCTTACCCTGCTGTTCTGGCCCGGGGGCAAAACGACCCCGCCGTCTGCGGTGGCCGACGGTAAGATGGGTGACGTCGACGCGCTGGCCACCGGCGATCTCGACATCGGCGAGCCCGAAGCGGCAAAAGACTCCACGACGGGCTCAGCAGCAGCCACCAGCGGCGGCGACGCGCCCGCATGGACGCCCGGCCCGAGCGCCTCCACTCCCGCCGCACCCGCCGGCGAAGCCACGACCGCTTCCGCCGAAGTGCCGATTGGCGAAGCCCCGCCGGCGCCGACGGCCGCCGACATCGCCACCGCGAACGATGCCGCGGCAGCCGCGACCGTCGATCCCGGCGCGACGCCAACCGAACCGTCCGTCCCGCCCACGACTGATCCGGCCGCCGGCGTCACGCAACCCGAAGTTCCGCCAACCGCCGATCCCGGCGCCGTCGCCGGCACGCCGGCCGTCCCCCCCGCGACGCCGACGCCCCCCACCGGCGACCCAGCGGCAGGCGCCACATCGACCGCTCCTGCACCGGTTGAAGATCCAAACGCCGGCGGCGACTTGGTCGCCAGCGCGGGCACGATGGCGCCCCCCGCTGACGCCCTCCCCCCCGCCGCAACCGACGCCGCCGGTTCACCCGTCGGCGAGACCGCTTCAGCGGGCGGGTCCCCCGCCGACCCCACCGCACTCAATCCCGAAACCCCCGCCGACCCCTACGCCCCCGCCGATCCCGCCGCGCCGGTTGAGCCCGAAGCCCCGCGCCAACTCGGCACCTATCTCGGCCTCAGCGACGACCTGCTGCTCCGCTTCGACGCCGACGCCGGCCCGCAGGGTGGTTGGCTCCGCCTGCCGCCGCGTAGCACGTTCATGGCCGGCGATCGCGTTCTCACGCTGCCGGCGTTCCGCACGCACGTCGTGCTGCACCCCGACGTGAATGCGTATCTCGGCGGCGGCACCGAAATCGTGCTGCTCCGGCCCGATGACGCCGGCGGCGCCACGAACATCGCCATCCCCTACGGACAGCTCATCCTCAACTCGGGCCCCAGCGGCAACCGCGTCGCGCTCGCCCACGGCGAGCAGACGCGCGTCATCACGCTCGGCCCGTCGTCGAGCCTCGCCATCGAAGTGCGCCGCACGTACACCCCGGGCATCAACCCGCAGAACACGCCGGCGCCGCTCGAAGTGTCGTGGTACCTCACCAGCGGCAAGGCCGAGTGGGACGAAGATCCCGCCTCCGGCCTCGCCGGTCAGACGGCCGAAGGCCCCGCTACGTGGACCACCAGCGCGGCCGGCGTCGATGCGCCTCCGCAGGCGATTGACGACCTGCCCGAGTGGATCGACAAAGAGCCGACCACGACGCTCGAGGCCCGCGCTCGCGATGACATTGCCGAGACAGTCGCCGCAAACCAGCCGGTGAACGGCGCGTTGCTCGAACTCACGACCGGCACGGGCATCGGCCGTCGCGTCGAGGTGCGCCAGCTCGCCGCCCGCGGCGCTTCGTACGTCGGCGAATTCGAGCCGCTGGTGAAGGCGCTCGCCGATCTGCAACAGAAGGCCAAGTGGGACGATCAGGTCGCGGCACTGCGCGACGCCATCGCACGCGACCCGGCGAACGTCGATCGCATCCACGCGGCGTTCGCGCTGCAGCGCGGCGAAGACGCCGCCGACGAGCTTACCGAAATGGTCGTCGGCTTCAGTCCCGAGTCCATCGGCACGACCCGCGCGGCCGTGCAGGAGGGTTCGATGCTGCAACTCATCAACTGGCTGAACGACGACGACCTGACATTTCGCGTACTCGCGTCGCTCAGCCTCGACGAGATCACCGGCATGACGGGGCTCGGCGGCTACCGCCCGGAGCAAACCGAATCGCAGCGCCGCCGGGCGATTTCAATTTATTCGAAGCGCTTCGATGACGGCGAGCTGATGCCCAAGGCGCAATAGCCAACCGGGGCCCCCGATGGCTACAGGACTAGCTGGACGGCCACGCCGTCCGGGAACCCGGAGGGCGTGGCCCTCCGGCTAGCGGGATTTGCTAGCGTGCCCCCGTTTTCGCGCCAAAATCCCCCCGCCGACTTTAGCTCGTGTTAAGCTAGTGCTTGACATTTTGCGGTCGCGGGGCGACGGGCGTCGCCCGCCCTGCGCCTTATTTCTGGCAACACTTGTCGTCACGCGACGCACGACACCTTTGGAGGGACTGCTCATGAACGCTCACGCTCTCGGTCTTCGCGCGCTCGGCGCGCTTGCGCTCGCCGCGGCCATCGCCGCGCCGGCCCACGCTTATCTCGGCAGCTTCGAAGTCGCCGACGGCTATCAAGTCCAAAGCGGTTTCATCGGCGGCGACGTCTCGTACTACAACGCCGGCGAACACGGACCAAACGCTGGGGGCGGTCCGCTCACCCACCTGCCGCCCAACTCCGGGCTGTGGACGATCGATCCCCTGAGCCAGCCCGGCGGGTATTTCGCCTCCCAGGTCTTGCGAGCTGGATTCACGTTGGGGGCGCCCCCCTATATGAATCCGCCCAATCCCCCCGTCGACACCGTCGCCTCGTACATCGTCGGCCAGCACAGCATGGGTCGCACCGGCGACTGCCTCGCCCTTCGCAACGAAGCCGTCGGCGTCGGTCCCATGATCTACAACTACGAAATGGACACGTTCGACTTCGGCGGCGTCGCGCCCACCAGCGTCACCACGGGTCCGATTCAAACGGGCTTCTACTTCTGCCCGAACCCCGATCTGCCGCCGCCCAGCGACGGCTCCGCGCCGAAGGACAAGTTCACCCTCACCTTCAAGGACAACGTCGGCAACGTCGGCTTCCAGTGGGGCTACGATCGATCGAACAACGTCTACTGGCGGCCCAACTCCACCAGCTCGTGGAGCGCGCCGTTCATCGTCGCCGATTCGACGAATTATGACGGCATTGAAGTCAATATCGACCTCTCGGCCGACACGTTCGGCATCGACTACTACGATCTGTCGACTAACACGTGGTCGGCCATGGTGCCGGCCGGCACGCCGCTGAACCAGCCGATGGGCAACCTCGCCGAGCTCCAGTGGCAGCTCGAGGACAACGTCAGCGGGGGCGTTGGCGGGAAGAACTTCTTCGACGACTTCACCATCAAGCAAGTGCCCGAGCCCAGCTCGTTGGCCCTCGTCGCGCTGGTGATCCCGGCCCTCACGCGAGTCCGTCGCCTGCGGCGTGCGGCGTAGAGTTTACGACGGCCGGAATGGTATAACGACAGGGCGTCCGGTTCCCCGGGCGCCCTGTCGCCATTGTCGTCAGGAGGACGGGGTCACGAGTGGAGCTACGGTCGCACAATTGTCGGTCCCACGACCCTAAGTAAGGTTTGATACGCGTCCTAACTTGAACTAGCGCGTTCGAGGTAGGGCGCGGCGCAGACGGACTTCATGAGTTCCTGGTCGAGTGCCGCCTTCCGCCAGACGTCGACGGCAGCCTGTTCGAGGGCGTCGTAGTCGTCGTAGGCGCGGTTGCTCCAGAAGTGACTCTTGAGGTAGTGCCAGAGATTCTCGATGGGGTTAAGTTCCGGACTGTACGGCGGCAGGGTGATGAGCGAGACGTTCTCCGGCACGACCAGTTGCTTGCTGGCGTGGAAGCCGGCTCCGTCCCAGATGATCACCGCGTGCTCATCCGCCGGCAGCGACGCGGCGAACTGGGCGAGGAAGACATTGACGATCTTCGTGTTGAGCTGAGGGCTGAGCAACCCTTCGGCGCGTCCCGTTTCCGGGCAGACGGCGCCGATCACCCACAAGTACTCGTACTCCGTCTGGCGAATCGCCGTGGGCCGCGAGCCCGTTCTGGCCCACGCGTTGGTGGTCGTTCCTTGCTGGCCGAAGCGGGACTCGTCTTGCCAATAAACGCGCAGACGCTGGCCCGGGTGCGCCGCGGCCAGAGCTCGCAACCGCGCCGGCAACTCGCGGACGAACTGGGCTTGCGCCTCGGGATTGGCCTTGCGATGCCGCGGACGCGGTCGCAGATACGAGTAGCCCAACCGATGCAGCAAGTGGTAGACGCCGGCGAGCGAACGCTGCACGCCGAATTCCTGCTCGAGCAAACGTCGTACGTCAACGCCGCGCAGCGAGCAGACGCCGTCTTCGGCCGTCGGCCCGGCGTCCAGTCGGCGGCGAATCTCGGCCTCCTGCTCGGGCGTCAGCGGCGAGACGGGACGCCGGCCCCGCTGGTCGTCCAACCCCGCCAGGCCCTGGGCGTTGAAGCGGTACACCCACTGCTGACACACGCGCCGCGACAGGCCGACCGCCATCGCGATGGCCGGGGCCGTCCAGCCTTCCATCGCCAAGATGACGGTCCGCAGACGCTTCGCTTGGCCGGCGTCCTTCTCACCGCGCTCCAATCGCTTCAACTCGTCCAGCGAAAGCCGAGGCTCCACCTCCATCGCGACCTCCTCATTAGGTTGGTCGCCACAGTATGATGGGTAGACTACGCGGGCGCTAGAGAAAGCGCGCTGGTCTTACTTGCGATGCGTATGACTCATGTTGAAAATGTTCTCACGATTGTGCGCCCTCGCAGCCGTTGCCTTCCTTGGCGCGCCGCATGCCAAGGCTGTTTCGCTGACAGGCATTGAAAGCTTTGAAGGCGTACAGGTAGGCGGCAATGTTGTCTCGCCAGGGGGCTCCTACCTTCGCATTATCGGGCCGATCACGTTTGCTTCGGGCGTCAGCCTGGTCGGTCCATTTCCGCAGCCTGTCGCGGACAACGCCATTCTCATCAACGACTTCGTACGCGGCGGTGGATATGGCTTGGCCGACCACGGCTTCATTGGCACGGCGTCACAGGTGCCCCACGGGTCTGCATTTCTGGCGAGCGGCGACCAGGATGATCGGCGTCCGTTTGAGTTCACGTTTCCATCCGAAATGCGCCGAGTGAGCGCTCTTGTCACTGGCGCTTATTCCAATATCTTTCCCAATCCCTTTCCTCCGGGCTATGACATCACGATGACGGCGTTTGACGCTGCCGGAACCCAACTGGCCGTCCAGTCCATACTGTCGGTGCACAGGTCGCGGTGGAACGACAACCTCTTGCAAGTCGAGGCGCCGGGAATCCGTAAAATCACCATTGACGGGTACATTATCGTTATCGACGCATTGCGATTTACTTCCGTTCCTGAATCTCGTTCGGTGACGCTACTTGCCCCCGCCCTCGGCGCCCTCGTGGTTTTCAATCGTCGAAGGCAGGGCCTCGCCGGGCGATGAAATGCGAATTTCGATTGAGGCGATCGGCTTCCCGAGGGCCTCTTCTGCTTTTTAGGAGCAAGTCCCATGACTCATCTCCTCGGACGCTGCCACGTCGCAATCGTTTGCATCTTGCTCGCGGCCGCCGCCCCGCGCGCCAGCGCCTACAACAC
>JANOIK010000787.1:0-3045 GCA_031407585.1 Planctomycetota bacterium
ACCACGTTGCGGGCCAGCTTGTCGTATTCCAGCACGTGCAGCGGCGTGCCCGTGCGGCCTGTATTGGCGTCGTCGTTTTCCTGCATGATCACCGACAGCACGCCGCTCTCCAGCAGCCGCGCCTGGTCGATGTGCGGCTCGCCCACCCAGTCGCGCGTGTCGGTCGAGACGATCGACCAGTCCTGGTAGCCAAACGCGCGCGACGCAGTGGCGACGATCAGGTCGCCCTCGGTGTAATAGTCGAGCACGCCGACCCCATCCCCCGCCCCCGGCGACACGTAAGTTACGTACAAATTGCCGTCGCCGTCGTAAGCCATGTCCGCCCGCGAGCCCACGGCTCGATTCGTCGGCAAATTGTTCCGCGTCCACGCCCCCGTCGTCGGGTTGCGAACGTAGTGAAAGTACGCCGCCGGCGCCGTGGTAAACGCTGGGTTTGATTGAGGCGGCGCGGCGTCGGTCTTGTGCCACATCAGCATGTGAACGCCGCCCGCCTCGTCGACGGTCTGCGCCTGCTGATTCATCAGCGTGTAGCTGCGATTCATCGGCACGACAATCAGCCCCGAGACATTGTTCGCCGCCTGCGGGTCCATCGTCATGGGATCGCCCACCGTGCCGACGATGGCGCCCGCGTTGTTCCGCCACGTGTCGCCGCCGTCGTCGCTGTAGGCGTAGCTCATATCGTGATTCGAGCCGCCCGTGGCCGTCTCCCGCCACACCCACGTCGTGTGAATCCGCCCCGTGGCGTCGATGTTCATGCCGTTGATGTAAGCGTTACGATCGGACGAATTCGTGCCGTACGGATCACTGTAGGTCACGCCCGTCGCCGTGCCGTCGATAATTTGGTGGGGCGCGTCCCACAGGCCGGTGTTCGCGCGATAAGTCGTGAGCCACACGTTGCCATTGCCGCTCGAGCCCGTGCGATAATTCATCAGCATGTCACCGCCCGGCTTGGTGATGAACTGCGGATAGGTGACGTCTCCAATCGTCGAACCGCCCGCGTTGAGCGCGCTGCGCTCCGCGTTCAGCATCGTCGCGTTCCAGGTTGCCGCGCCCGGATTCGTCGCCACGCCCGTCACCGAGTTCATGTAGCGAAACGTGTTGTTGTGCATGTCCCAGGAAAAGTGCAGCCGCCCGTCGCCTGAAACGCCGGTCGAAATCACGTTGTGAGCATCCCACGTGCTGCCCGGCGCCGTGCCGTCGCCGTTGTCCAAGTCCTTAAGCGTGTCGAACATCTGCCAAGTCGTGCCGGTCAGGTTGCGACGGGCGACGTAAAAGTCTTCGTTCGTGCCCACCGCGCTCGGCCCGTTGTGATACCAACTCGCGTACTGGTAGCCGTTGTAGGTGAACAGCGCCTCGGCCTGAAACGCCACGCCGTTGATCGCGCGCCCGTAGGTGGACGCCCGCGGCATGAGCAGCGCGGCGCTATCCAGCGTGAGGTCCGCGGTGAGCGTGATCTGCCCCCGGCCGATCCCCGCGGCGCCGAGAAGAAAGGTCGGCCCCAAAAGCAAGCCGACAAAAAGCGGCGCCCAGCGCCGCGTCAACGAATGTCGCACAAGATGCTCCTCTTCGATGTTCCTGCCAATCAGCGTTCCAGCCAATCAGCCGCAGGGCGCTAGCCCCCGGTTCTGATCCCCGCCCCACAGCGGCCATATCCGCCGCACGCCTTCCCGTAAGAAAGATGTGCTCCCGCAGAGGCAATCTTACGCAAAACCGCCCAAAAAGCCGAATCACGGGCATTACGATGCACCTACTTTCCACCCTCCCTCGAAGGGAGGGGCTTGGGGAGGGATTCCCGCCGCTTCCTCATCACGGATTTGCGGCGCAAAACTTGGCGCCCAGAAAATGGCTCGTGCTAAAGACTGCCGCGACGTTGCACAAATAGTGCGGGGAGACGGCGACGACGGTCTTCGTGGCACACTACTAATCGCCGCGATAAGATGACGGCCTGCTCGAGCGACGCTCGTCGCGCCGCAGTTCGCGCCCCCTCTCCTCGCAGGCCCCGCTCGCCATGCTCAATCTCCGCGTCTCTTGCCGACTCGCGTTGCTCCTCATCCCCCTCGCAACCGGCGCAACGCCGCGTGCCCGCGCGGCCGACCATCCGACGCTTGCCATCGGCGGCGCCGCCCCGGACTTCTCCTTGCCCGGCGTCGATGGGAAGACCCACGACCTCGCGGAGTTCGCCGACGCCCGCGTGCTCGTCATCGTCTTCACATGCAACCACTGCCCCTCCGCCCAGGCGTACGAAGACCGGATCAAGCAAATCGCCGCCGACTATAAGGAGCAGGGCGTCTCGCTCGTGGCCATCTCGCCGAACGCCCCCGACGCCGTCCGTCTCGACGAGCTCGCGTACACCGACCTTGGCGACTCGCTCGACGACATGAAAATCCGCGCCCGCGATCACAAGTTCAACTTCCCGTATCTCTACGACGGCGAGACGCAAACCGCCGCTCAGGCTTACGGGCCGGTGACGACTCCGCATGCCTTTGTTTTCGACAAAGATCGCCGGCTGCGCTACTGCGGCCGCATCGACGACGGCGAGAACCCCGCCAACATTAAGACCACCGACGCTCGCAACGCCATCGACGCCATTCTGGCCGGCAAGCCCGTCCCCGTGGAAACGACGCGCACGATCGGCTGCTCGATCAAGTGGGCGGACAAGAGCAACGCCGCCGCCCAGGCCGTCGCCAAGTGGGACGCCGAGGAAGTGAGCCTCAACACGATCGACGACAAAGGCGTTCGCGAGTTGGTCGCCAACGACACCGATAAGCTCCGGCTCATCAATGTGTGGTCGACCACCTGCGGTCCGTGCGTGGTGGAGTTCCCCGAGCTGGTGACAATGCACCGCATGTACCGGGGCCGGGATTTCGAAATGGTGACGATCACGACCGACCCGCCCGCGCGTCACGACGCCGCGCAGAAGTTTTTGAAGACGCAGCACGCCTCGACGACCAATTTCATCTTCGCCGAGGACGATCCCTACAAGCTGGCCGACGCCCTGAGCGCCGATTGGCAGGGCGCCCTGCCCTACACGATGCTCGTCAAACC
>JANOIK010001298.1:0-1674 GCA_031407585.1 Planctomycetota bacterium
TGCCTCCGCAATATGGTCGCCGGCGGCCTGGTCGAACTGGAAGCGGAGCGCGAGGCGGCCCGAGTCGGGCGTGACGGCTTGGAGTAACTGGAGGTCGGCGTCCTGATCGTGCTCGCGGACGAGGACCACCGAGTCGCCCCAGACGGCGAGCTCGAACGCGGCGGCGGGGGCCTCGGGCTCGGGGCCGTCGTCCCCGCCGCCATTCCCCAGAATGGCTTTGCGGAGGAACCCCACGTTGACGCCGTTTCCACTGCCGAACTGCAGCGAGAAGTCGGCCTTGTGCTCCCAGGAAAGCTCGACCTCGACGCTCGCCTGCGGCGGGATGGCAATGGCGCCCATCGCGATCGCGCTCGACTTGTCGGTGTGCGGCTGGCCGGCCTCTTCCTGCCAGGGCTTCGTGGCGTCGAGCGCTTGCCAGCCCTCGAGACCGTTCGGGCCGAGATACACGACGCCGCTGGAGTCGTCCCACGCTTGGAGCTGCTGCACCATCTTGCGGTCGATGCGAAGCTTGCCGAACGGCGGGGCGTCGAGCACGACGGCGTCTTCGGTGATGCTCACGAGCGAGCCGAACAGGGCGTCGCCGCCGACGAGTTCCAGACAGTAGTCGCCCGCGGGGGCGAGCGGGGCGCCGTCGCGGACGAAGTGGGCGACGTTGACGCTGCGCACGTCGAAGCGGAACGGCGTCGTGGCGATGCCCGATTGCCAGGCGATGACGCCGGGCTCGTTGGAGTCGGCGAGACGGCCGGCGTAGTAGTCGCCGTTGTTCATTTGGAGCCGCTGGGCGGGCGGCTCGGCGGGGGCTTCGGCCGCGGCGACGTCCGCTTCAACGACCGTTTGCGGAGCGCCGCCCGCAGGCTCTGCCATAAAAATCTGCAACTGCGCCTGGCCCCACGCGGCTGTGGTCAGGCCCGTCGCGGCGAGGGTCGCGAAGAGCAAGCAGCGAATGAGCCCCGCGTGGCGTGCCGTCGACTTCGTCGGCGTGTTCCGATTGTGCTTCACATGCCCACGCGGACGAGGGCATGCCACCCAGATCGCATGCCCACGCGGACGTGGGCATGGCACCCGGATTGGCGTCGCTTCGTGCTGGAGGTCGTTCGGCGTCATCGTTCGTAAATCGGCAGGAAGCGGTAGTTGAGAGCGAGGGCGAGCAGCGACATCGAGGTGCTCAGCTCTGGGCCGAACTGGCCGGGAATGCTGCCGTCGGGGAGCTGCGATTCCTTGAGGTTGCGGATGAGCAGCTCGTTCCACTTGCCCCAGGCTTCGACGTCTCCCTGGAACAGGGCTTGGGCTTCGTAGTAGCGGGCGTATTCCACGTAGGGGCCGGGGGCGGTTTGGTCGAGCCGTTCCTTGAGATAGCGGACCGTGGCTTCGTACTGCGGGATGTCCTTGCGGCGGGCGACCGCGTAGACGAGCGAGCCGATCGAGATGCGGGCGATCGATTCGTCGAAGCCGCCCATGCCGCTGGCGTACGCGACCTGGCCGGAGTCGCTAGTCATGGACTTGTAGTAGGCGATGGCCCGGTCGATGGACTCGTCGGGGACCTCGATGCCGGCGTTCCGCGCGGCGAGCAGGCCCACGAAGACGGCGCCGGAGACGCTGGTGTCGGCGTCGTCAGAATCGGGGGAGTAACGCCAGCCGCCGAAGGAGTTTTTCTTTTGCGAGGTGACCGCGGCG
>JANOIK010000835.1:0-2136 GCA_031407585.1 Planctomycetota bacterium
TTTGGTCGCCGAAAGCCAAATCCTTCCGCCTTCATAACTAAATTTGACGGCGTTGTTGACCAAATTTCCTACGATTTGCGTAAGACGCGTCGGATCCGCATGAACATAGAGCGGCGTGGCAGGCGCCGCGACTATCAGGGAAATGCCTTTTTTCTCGCAAGCGTCCTTGGATGCTTCCACGGCATGATGAACGATCGACCCAATCTCGACATGACCAAGTCGAAGTTGAATGGCGCCACGACTGATGCGGCTGACGTCCATCAGGTCATCGACCAAGCGCACCATCTGGCCGACTTGTCGTTCCATCATGTCGGACGCGGTGCGCACATACTCGTCCTGCGAGTTCGTTAGCTGAAGGATTCGCGTCGCATTGCTAATGGGCGCGAGGGGATTGCGAAGCTCGTGCGCCAGCGTCGCCAAGAATTCATCCTTCCGCCGCCCGGCCTCCGACAACTCGGCGGCAATTTGTCTCAGTCGTTCCTCGTCCTCCCTGCGGGCCGTAATATCTCGCGATACGGAAACGAAACCGACCACGCTCCCCGCGGCGTCCAGAAGGGGCGACACCATCACGTCCCAAAACTTCCACGTGCCTTTCGCGGTGGGGCAATCGCTCTGAAAGCGACTGCCGTGTTCGGTCCTGGCCGTGACCAAGGCCCGACGCACTTCGTCCCGCGCTACCTCCGGCCAAAGATCAGCCCACGGCCGGCCTTGGAACTGGGTGAGGTCGTCGATCTCCATAATGCAGAGCCCATTGGCGTTCATTCGCAAGATGTGGCCGTCTGCATCAAGCACCTTCACACAGTCCGGGCTGCTCTCAAAGACCCCGCGGCTGAATGCCTCACTTTCAGCGATCGCGGCGCTCGCGCGCTGCCGTTCCGTAATATCTCGCAGAAATGCAGTGAACACGGGAGGACCGTCCACGGGAATCGCCGTCACCGACAGTTCTACCGACAGCTCGCGGCCGTCGGCGTGCATGGCCGAAAGCTCGAGACGATTATTAATCACCGGACCTTCGCCGGTTGACAAATAACGAGTCAGGCCCTGCCGATGACTTTCGCGGTATCTCGCGGGGATGATGACGTCGGCCAAGTCTCGGCCCAAAACCTGGTCCCGGCTGTGGCCGAAGGTTTGTTCGGCGGCTTTATTGAACTCGATAATCGCCCCCGTGTGGTCCATGCTAATGATGCAATCGAGCGCCATTTCGAACATCGACCGCTTGCGCTCTTCGCTCGCTTGGAGGTCGCGCGCCGCTTGCCGCTGCGCTGCCACGTTGCGAAAAACCAAGACGCAGCCAATCGTATGGCCCGCCTCGTCTCGAATTGGAGCGGCGCTATCGTCGATAGGGACGTCGACGCCCGTCTTCGAGATGAGAACCGTATGATTGGCCAGTCCGACCACCACGCCCTCTCGGAGAGCCTTCGTGGCCGGACTTTCCACCGGCTGGCGAGTCGATTCGTTGACGATGCGAAACACCTGCTCCAGAGCAAGGCCGTTCGCCTCCGCGGCAGTCCATTCCGTCAGAGTGGAGGCCACGGAATTGAGGTATGTGACTTGTCCCATCTCGTCCGTAACGATCACCGCGTCGCCGATGCTGGCGAGCGTGATCCTGAGACGCTCAGAATTTAGTCGCGAGATCTTTTCGGCATCCGTCGCACGGCGCTCCGAGGCGTGCAACCCGCCGCCCATGGCCGCAATGGCAACGCCCATCGCGATGCAGACCGAGAGCCCCACGATGTCGGCGTAACTTTCCGGGCCGAGCGACGTCTGCTTCGGAATGAACAGCATCCATGCCCCGAGTGCGCCGAGCAGAGTGGCGAGAATTGCCGGTCGGAAGCCGCCATACCAAGCGGCAAACACAACGGCAGGGAATAACGTGATGTAGGGAACTGTTGGCCCGAGTAACGGATCGAGCAGCCACCGAACCAGCGTGGCGACGAGCGTGGCGAAGACGACAACGCCATAATCCGTCAAGATGCGTCGAGGCGTCGCATTGCCAGGTCTTTTCGCCAACGACATCGCTCATCTCTAGGATCGACTTCTGAGGACCACCGCTTCCCGCACCGATGTCTATTCTAACCTCTCTCGAAGCGTTCCAGAATGGACAACCCCGTGCGCCGACTTCCGAGTTCATTCAGC
>JANOIK010000846.1:0-7025 GCA_031407585.1 Planctomycetota bacterium
TGCACGAGTGCAAGAGTTGTTGACGGCCGGCGCCGAGCCCAACGTGCATGACGACAACGGCTGGACCCCCTTGCACTTTGCTGCACAGGCGAACTCGGCGCAGGTAACGCGGGCGTTGCTCGATGCCGGCGCAATGGTTGACGACAAAGATCAATTTGGCAACACGCCGCTGTTTCGTGCGGTCTTTTGCAGTCGCGGAGACGGCGCGGTCATTAACTTGCTCCGCGGGGCTGGAGCCGATCCCGTTTCATCGAACAAAAGCGGGGTATCGCCCGTTAAGTTGGCCCGAACAATCGCCAACTTCGACATCGCACAATATTTTTTGGAACTGCCGTAGCCGATTGCGGCTCCAAATCTAGCAATCTTGGGCAGCGGGGGGCCCTTGATCGGGATCGGTTTAACGGCTACTTTACAGGGCTCGATTTCAGGCGACTTTTTTTGACAGGGCGACTCTCATGTACGCGATCATTTCGAACGGCGGGCGGCAGTTGAAGGTGACTGAGGGCGAGGAGCTCGTCATCGACTATCGGGACATCGCAGCCGGCGAGAAGGTGACGTTCGACCGCGTCATGGCCGTGAGCGACGGCTCCGGCGACCTCAAGCTGGGGGCCCCCCTGCTCAAAGGCGCGAGCGTCGTGGCCGAAGTCATCGGCCCAGAGAAGGGCGAGAAGCTCGTCGTCCAAAAATTCCGCAAGCGCCGCACCTACCGCCTCAAGAACGGCCACCGGTCGCTCTACACGCGGGTGCGCATCAGCTCGATCACGGGCTAATCGGCTTTGCCGCGTAAGCATTGGCAGCGCGGCCGCTGAGGTCGGAAAGATACGCCGCGTGTAGAGTTTTCTGGACTCGCGGACGTTCCGGTGCTACGCTTGGGTTATGAAGCTACTCAGCGCTCAACCCCTATCGGCGTATCGTCTCAAGGTCGCATTCGACGACGGCGTCGCGGGCGAGGTCGACCTTTCGTCGCTTGCCGGTCGCGGAGTCTTTGCCGCGTGGACCCAACCGGGCGTGTTCGAACAGGCGAAGGTTACGAGCGAAGGCGCCGTCGAGTGGCCCGGGGAAATCGACCTTTGCCCTGACGCCCTGTACCTTCGACTCACTGGCCGGCAGCCTGACGAGCTATTCCCTTCGCTTCACGGTCGGCTGTCCCATGCCTGAGATTTCGCGGTTCTACGGCATCATCATTCAGATGTACTATGCCGACCATCCGCCGCCGCATTTTCATGCGTTGTATGGCGGCCAGACCGTGAAGGTGGACATCGACGACTTGTCCGTCATCGACGGTCGACTGCCTCCGCGTGCAATGGGGATGGTCATGGAATGGTCGTCCCTCCGGCAAGAGGAGCTGCGCGAGGCGTTTCGCAAAGCGGCTAATATGGAGCCGCCGGGGAAGATCGAACCGCTGACGTAAGCAAGGCCATGGCCTGCCACGACATTCGTCCAATCGCTCAAATTGCTGACGCCGAGCAACTTGACTTAAGGTACTCAGCAGCAACTTATCTGAGGTCAACCTGCAAAGCGGCGGGTCGCCATTCTCGCGTGCGCATCAGTTCGATCACGGGTTGATCAAAGAACGTCACGGCGCCTCTGCCGGCGGCGTGGAATGCGTCTTGAGGAATTCTTCTTTGTGCTCGGCCCACCACTGGCGGGCTTCGTCGCAATATGAGGCGATGCTCCGCCTATCGCCTTCCTTGATCCAGGTTTGGCCCGTCAAGCGTTGGGCGACGTGCACGGCCTGAAACTCGACGTCACTCTCCATCGCGACTGTGAACAGCAGTTCCAGTCCGTCGGGCGTTGGAGTTTTCTCGATGACTCGCAACGCGGCGTCGCCGATGACATAAGAGTCGAACGCAAAATGTTCCGCGTTCAGGCGACTCGGATCGCCGAGAAACGCGAGGCAGAGTTCATAGGCCGCCTTGTCCGCATCGGCGGCAGTTTGCAGCGCGGCCTCGACAGCGGGTCGAATGCTCGCCTCGCCGCGGGCTGCCAGGAGGAGGTTCGCCGTTGCACCGAGACTGGGGTCTTCGTACCCAGAGTCGTCGTTGGAGGCGGCCTTGCCGGTTTCGTCGTGCGCCACGCGGGCGAGCAGTGCAGTTGTCTCAGGCGCTTGCAATGCACCAAGGCTCATGAGGACTTGGTGCTTTTCCTCTTCAAGATCGCTATTTAACACGGCTTCACTGAGCTTAAGGGACCAGGCGAGGCGCGCGGCCTCGGGAAGTTTGTCGGCGAGCCGTTCGTAGAAAAACAGGCGGGCAGCGCCTAAGGTCGCCGAAGGATCGTCCTGAATCTCGTCGAGCGCAACGAGGAAGGCGTTGCCATCGATGGTGCGCGCTGCGGCGAGCGCGATGCGCGTCTTGCTGTCGGACCAGGTCCAGTCGTCGGTCAGCGTTCCCAGCGCCTTGCATGAAGACACCGCCACGCGCTTCGGATCGCCGACGAGTTCCGCGAGTCGTCGGCCTTGGACTTGCTCGGGGTCCTCAGGATTCACGTCACGCTTGCCGGCCCTGTACCTCGGCTCCGCGGCAACCATCGAGGAGTCGACGGTGGGGCTATGAAAACATGCGCGGGCAGCTTCCGGGTAGAAGCTTTCAAAGAGTTCGTCGGCTTTGCGCTCGCGCTCCTCTTTGGCGAGCCTCTCAGCGTTCTCCGCGACCCATGCGGCGTGCCAACTTGGCGTCGTCGCGGCGTCGGCGGAAGCGAAATCGAACGTCGATTGAGATTTCAACCGGCGCAAGGCGTCAAATGCGTAGGCGACGTTCCACTCGTCCTCACTCCATTGCTCCTCGGGCGGTGAGGCTGTCTGAGACATCTTGAGCTCCGCAGGATCGCCCAGTTGTGAGAGTTCCTCGGTTTCCTCTACGGACATATCTGCCTCGACGGCGGATTTCAGACTGTCGAGCACGAGCCGCGCTTCGGCTTCGCTGAAGGGCAAGCGGACGTTGGGCGCATCGGGATGAGGAGCGTTAAGAAAGAGGGTGTTGCCGGGAATCGTTCCCTCGAATGCGTTCTGGCTGACGCAAAGCAGGAGATAGCGTTTCTTTGCATCCTGGAGGACGACATAGGTCGTGCCCCCGTCCCAATACTCGTTAGCCGTGATGATCTTGATCGGCGCTTCGAACTCCGAAAGCTCGGTCGGGTTTTGAAACTCCGAGAGCTTTGGCACTGTCGCGGAGTTGGGCGTAGCTTCTTGAGCGACGCTGATTGCCGGATGGGTGAGGGCCGCCAAGAGTGGCAGAGCAAGAACGTGGGCGCGCATGAGAGATCGCCTTGCAATGAGAATGGAAGAGAAGCGTGCCGAGTGATTCTAGCGACGGAAAAGAGAAATGTCTTGCGTACGCTCGCTTCCTGGGCGACGAGAAGCGGCAATCCAATAGTGAGCTGTCCGAGGGCCCGCGTGAATTGCTAAGGCCGCGCCGACAACTACAATGACGGTTGGGGCACGTCTGGGTCTTTTCTTCGTTTCATGCAACTCTCTCGCATCGGTCCCATTGCGCTCGAAGAGCCGCTCGGCGGCGACGCCGACAGCAACGTGCTGCGCGGCATTCACATGGAGCGCAACAAGGCGATGGCCGTGAAGCTGCTGCCGCGGCAGTTGGTCGATCGGCCGATGGGCGGCGATTCGTACGCCGAAGATGTGAAGCGGCTGCAGGGGCTCGTGCATCCGCACATTGCCCGCGTGCTGGGCGGGGCGATGGACCAGGGGCAGCCGTATCTGGCGATGGAGCTGGTCGCGGGCGAGTCGCTGCGGAGCCTGTTCGACCGGCGCGGGCGGCTGCCGTGGGAGACGATGGTCGACATTGCCGAGCAGGCGACCGAGGCGCTCGAGTACGCCCACGAGCGCGGCGTGGTGCATCGGCGGCTGACGCCGGGGCGCATCATGCTTACGAGCGACGGCGTCGTGAAGCTCGTGGGGTTCGACTGCGCACTGTGCGATCAAGACAAGGTGGTGAGCCTCAAGGCGCCGATGTCGGTGCTCAGCTACCTGGCGCCGCAGGAGATTCGCGGCAAGCGGTCGGTGGGGCTGCCGTCGAACGACTTGTTCAGCCTGGGCGTGATCCTGTACGAGGGGCTGACCGGCGAACTGCCGTGGCAGGCCGCGACGCCGGCGGAGCTGGTGCATGCGCGGCAGGATATCGCGCCGCCGCGCGTGTCGGCCAAGGTGCTCGACTGCCCGGTGTGGCTGGACGTGCTGGTCGCGCGGCTACTGGAAGTGAAGCGCGAGGGGCGGTTCGAATCGGTCGAAGAGGCGCGGCGCGGCATCGTGCTGGCCAAGAGCAAGGTGGCGGCGGGCATGGGCGCCGCGCAGCAGGCGTTGTCCGGTCGGCAGGGGGCGCTCGCCGGCAAAGTCGACAAGCGCGAGCTGAGCGGGTTGCGGAAGGCAGCGCGGCGCTCGGCGCCGAAGGACACCAGCCCCTTCTACGAGCGGGCGTGGTTTCTGGCGCTTTGCCTCGTCGCGGTGCTGGGCTTCGGCGCGTGGGTGATGTGGCCGGCGAGCGAGGACGCCCTGTACGCGAAGGCGAAGCCGCTGATGGCGTCTGAGCTGGCGAGCGACTGGCAAGCCGCGCAGACGCTGTACCTGGACGAGCTGCTCGAGCGATTCCCCGACACGAAGTACCGCGCGGAGATCGACGAGTTTCTCTTGCGAGACGCGGTTCACTCGGCCGAGAAGCGCATTCGCCGGTACATCTTGGGCGAAGCGAATCTGGAATCCGAGGTGGACCGGTTGTACGCCGAGGCGCTGGAGTTCGACCGTTTCGACGACGACCTAACCGCGTGGAAGAAGTACGAAACGCTCGTGACGGTTTACAAGGACAGTAAGAACCTGGACGAGCTCGCGATCGTGAGCCTTGCCAATGGTCAGATTGCCGCGATTCGCTCCGTGGCGCGCGAGCACCAGCTCGAAGAGGATCAGGCGGAACTCGTGCGGGCGAAGCTGGCGCGGGCCGCGGAGTTGGCGGCGGAGCACCCGGAGAGCGCTCGCGATCTGCTGGAGAGCATCGTTTCGCTCTACGACGGGCGGCCAGATATGCGAGCGCTGGTGGACGAAGCGCGGGAGCAGTTGAGCGACTTGCGCGAGGCGGGCCCGTAGGTTTCTCACCCTGACGAATGGCCGCATTATCCACGCGACGTCCGCACACGGCGGGCGTTCGATCTTTTGGCGTGGGTTGAGGTTAGCGATTGTTGGGCGTAGGGAAGCAGCCCGTCGCCGGAGGGGCGTTGGCGGAGGCGTTGGTGGTGTCCTAAGAGTGTGGAAAGGCGAACCGCCCCCTACCGACCGCGACGGCGGTCGATGAAGCGGTCGACGAGAAAGGCGACAACGCCGCCAATTAGCGCGAACGCCCACAGCCACCCCGGAATTGGCACCACCGCAAGTATCGGAGCTATTGCCGCGACGCAGGACCGCATTCCGCCAGTTCGCTCACTCATCGCCACATTCTACCCTGCGCACACCTGCTATTGCAGCACGGCCGAGAACAGCTCATCGAACGACCAAACGTGACCGGTCAACTTGGCCATCATCGCAGCGCTGGGTCGCTTCGACCCCGCCTTACCCGGCTTCCGGGTTTGCCAGCAGAAATTGTAATACGCCGCGAACATGGCGAACGCGGCCTCTAGATTGGCCAGCTTTTTCGAGAAGCAAAGGGTCAACCGATTCAGGCGTTTGCAGAACACCCGTTGCGTGCCGTTGAGACGTTCGACGTGCGAGGTGCATATCGTCCACCGCTGCCGCTCACTGAGGTTGCGGCGCCCTTCGCGCTTAGTTCCCACCATTTCCGACGGCGTGTAGATCATGCTGGCGTTGCGGTATTCCTTTATGATCGTGCCGAACTTCACGTAGGGGCCGAACGCTAGATCGACGGCCTCGGGATAGGCTGCGAATCCATCGGTGCTGATTTGCACGACGGGCGTGTACTCGCCGGCCTGAAAGCCGTGCGCGTCGCTGGCGTGTGGGTTCGGCATGGTGAGCCGGCCCGCTACGTCCATCATAAAGCGGCGGGCGTTGTCGGCGCTACGCTTCCCGAGGGCGAAGCTGGGCATGAGCTTGGTTTTCTGGTCGATGCAGGTCCAGAGATAAACGTCGCCCTTGTCGTGGCACTCGGCGCGCTCCGTGAGAGTCAGCCGAGATTGTTTCTTGGCCACGTAGGTCCACTGCTCATCAACTTCGAGGTGCGACAGATTCAGGCCCCGCATGCGGTCGTCCAGGAAGCGCTGGCACGCCTTGCCGAAGAACACCATGAGCCGGCACACCGTATCGCGGTGCAGGCCCGTGGTGCGTTCGGTGGCGCGGACGCTCATGCCCTCGGTGAGCATTCGCAGGGCGAGCTTGGCCGTTTCGAGCGGGATGCGGAATTCGCCCAGCGGGTTGACCGGCTTAACGGTCCAGGTCTTTTGGCAGAGAACGCACTTGAGCCGGGGATGCCCCTTACGGTCTTTCCCGTGCGGCTTGGTTTGATCGTGGATGCAGGCGGCAATGACCATTGAAAGCTTCCCATCGTTGGGAGCTTTCGCCTAGAATGGAGCTGCAAGGCTGACTGGGCGAAAGCTCGGTTAGTTGGCCGCGGTCGTGTTACTAGCACTTCCGCGGCTCTTTTTATGTCTGCACTTATTGTAATTGCAAAAACGGTCAGTACGCAAGAGGAAAAACAGCTTGCGTGAAAGATTTTTGCAATTACAATTACGGCATGGCAAAGCGAATTGGCAGGCCACCATTGGACCCAACCGAGGCGAAGAGCCAGGTCTATCAGCTCCGCATGACGGAAGTGGAGCGGGAGCAATGGGAGGCCGCGGCAAAACGGTCGGGCACAACACTGTCCAAGTGGATCAGGGAGCGCCTAAACCGTGCTGCCAAGCGCTAAGCGGAGAGAGGGGGTTACGACCCAGTCGCCGAAACGACCCCCTACGGCGGTTTATAAGGCCGCTGCGGTGCCAAACCGCGGGCCGCTCTCCGATGGTCGGAAGGCGGCGAACGATGATGGTTGATAGCGTGTCATTTTCCAGTATTGAGTGAACGGATTTGCGCCAAG
>JANOIK010000868.1:0-3282 GCA_031407585.1 Planctomycetota bacterium
CGCCGCGATGGCGGACCAGGGCGAGATTGCGGAAGGCGGCGGCGTGACGCTCTCGGAAGACGGCGCCCTCATCTACCTCCGTGGGTACCCAAACGAGTCGGGATCGCTCAACGTCGGTCGCATCGTGGAGGGCGGGCGCCAGGAATCGCCCGATCCCGACAAGCTGATGTGCCCCGCGACGATTGAGTTCTTTTCGAACTCGGGGTCGGGGTCGTCGTCCCTCATGGTCGTCGGGCCGGGCAACTCGCTGCTCGCGCTGGGAAATATGCTGACGAGCATCACGGCCAGCGGGTCGCTCGGCGAGTTCGACTTTCCCGTGTTTGCTTTCATTCCTGAGAAGCCGTGGGCGATTGGCCTGGAAGAGCGGCGGTTGTACGTCGGCTCGGTCAACGACAAACGGCTCGCCAGGGTGCTCAACCTGCCGGCAAGTTTCGAGACGGAGCCGGTCATCAAACGCTGGACCGAGGATCCGGTGAAGAACATGTTCACGCGGGCCAATCGGTTGAACTGTGTGTTCGTCGATGCGGAGCGGGGACGGATCATCGCGACGGCCGAGAGCAGCGTGGCGGTGGCGACGATCGAGTCGCTGGCGCTGCCCGACGAGCCGCTGGTCGCGACGGCTTGCGCCACTTCGGCGACGGCGCCCACGGGGAAGGAGATTGTAATCCCGATTCGCACGTTCGATCCGCGCGTGAGCGTGCGGTTGGCGGCCGGGCCGGCGAGCGCGAAGCTGGAAAACGGCGAGCTGCGCTGGACGCCCACGAGCGGCGACATCGGCGTGACTTCGGTGCTCGTCGAGAGTCGCTTCGAGCCGGTGCGGTTCGAACAACGGCTGGACATCACGGTGGCCCGGCCGAAAGTCGCGACGCCGATGTCGGCCGACCACGTCGCGCTTTCGCCGGACGGCAAACTGGCCGTGGTGTGGGGCGGAGCGCGCGGCGCTGATCGCTCCTACGACTCTGAGTATGTTGCGCGCGACCTCGCACTCATCGAGACGTCCAGCGGCAAGATTCTGGCGACCTGTGAAATCGCCAAGGGCATTTGGCAGGCGCGCGTCGACGCGGGCGGCGTGTACGTGCTCACCAAACCGGGATCGAACGAGGGCCAAGACATTCTCTCGGAGGTCATGCGGCTGAACCTAGCCGATCTCAAACTCGCGGACTCGGGCGGATCGGTCACGTCTCCGGCCCATCAGTCCGCTCCCATCTTCGAGCCCATCGCGGGCAAGGTGCTTGTCGCCGGCCAGGACCGTTACAGTTTGCCGAAGCTGGAACGCCGCGAATCGAACGCCCCTATCGGCGACGGTAATTTTGGCAGCCCCTCGTTCTCGCAGAGCAACGTGCGTCGCACCGAGGCCGGTTGGCAGTACTTCGGCGCGGCGTGGGACGAAGGCCTGAATCGCGTCACGGCGCTGTACCCCTCGGCGTCCTTCGTGGGCACGTATACTCCGCGTCCCGAAAGTTTCCCCGTCGGTTGGGGACGCAGTCAACGCGGCGACGGCGCCATCCTTGTCGACGCCAACAAGCCGCTGTTCGACCCCTCGCGGCAAAACGGCGCCCCGACCATCGTCTCGCCGACAATTCCGGCCGCGTTCGCGCTGACCACGGAGGTTTCGGCCGAGGGCGTGGAGCGCATGGTCGTGAATGTGCACGCTCTGACGACCGGCTCGCGCACTCAGACGCTCGTGCTCGCGCCGCGGCAAGGCGGTGGATTGGACCGGGGCTACTCGGGTCCGGAAAACGTGCTGGCCACGGCGGGCGACGTCATTGCCGCTTGCGCCGAGGGATCGCTCTACATATTGTCGTTCGATGAGCTTGATCGCGCGCGCCTCGAGCCGCCCTTCCGAGTGCGGCTGCAGCAAAGCGCGCTGGTGCTCGACGACAATCAGGAAATCGAGCTGGAGTACGAGCTTCTCGACGGCGCGCCGCCGTACGACGTGCGGCTCGTGATCGACGGCTTTCAGTCGCGCACCAGCACGGACGGCGTCGCCCGTTTCCACTTGGACGGCGCCAAGGTGCGAGAAAACGTCATGGGCAGGATTCGCGAGTTGGCGTGGCCGGCGACGAATAAGCCGTCGAACGATCCCCGCGCCCGCGTCGTCGATTACGTTGACGCCATTGAGGACGACTTCAAAGAGCTCGTGGGACGCCCGCCAAACGGCGTGCCTGTCATGATGAGCGCACTGCTCCTGGGGACCGACGAAAAGCTGCAGCCCGCAACCCTCAACCATTGCTTCTTTGTCGAGATTCCGCTGGCGCGCGTCGTGCGAGCGCTGAACGACGTTGACCAGCAACGCAATTTCAATCAGCCGTTCAGCCTGCAGTCGCCGTTTGCCTCCTTGCCTGCCGGGGACGCCGCGCGGGGCGCCGCCAAGGCCGAGCGCAAGGAACGGCTTGAGGCGCTCGACGCCGAACTGGCGACCGAATATTCGGACGGACTGCGTCAGGAATATCCCTCCAAACCCATCGAGGACGCGGTGCTCGTCCGCCAAGCGCGGAAGGGGGCGCAGGCGGCCAACTCGCTGATCACCGCGGCGCTCGCAGCCAGAACGGCGGCCGCCAAACGGGAGCTGCGCACGTGGTCCGACAACAGCGGCCACTCGACGTCCGCCCGCCTCGAGTCCGTGTTCGCGGACCAGGTCATCCTCGTCCAATCCAACGGCGCCCAAGTGACCGTGCCGATCGAAAAGCTTTCGGAAGCCGATCGACAGTTCGTCGCTGCTGCCGAACAAGCAGACGCCGTCACACCGGCCCAGCATGCCGTTGCTCAGTTGCAGGTGCTCTCGCAAGCGATCGATCGCCATCGACGTCGCACCGGCGGCTATCCCCCGGCTTACATCTGCGACTCCGAAGGGAAGGAGCTTTTGAGCTGGCGCGTGGCGATTCTGCCTGACCTCGGCGCGACCGCTCTCTTCGAGCTGTTCCACTTCGACGAGCCGTGGAACAGCCCTCACAATCGCAAGCTGCTCCCCTACATGCCGCTGATGTATCAGCCAGCGAGCGGCGCCGCTCGTAAAAACGCGACGAACATCGTAGCGTTCCGCGACAAGGGCTCGCTCCTTGCCGACGCGCGCTCGCTTACCCCGCGAGAGGTTACCGACGATCCCGAAACGGTCATCGTGCTCGTCGAAGCCAAGCCGAACCGCGTGGTGACGTGGACGCAGCCCATCGACATTCCCGCCGCCGCCTTCACGCGGCTCGATGAGGTGCTGACGCCCCACGGCGGATATTTTCTGGCGGCGATGGCCGACGGCCGTACCAAGGCCCTTGCCCGCGACACGTC
>JANOIK010000891.1:0-1574 GCA_031407585.1 Planctomycetota bacterium
CGTGTTCGATCCGGCCGTCGGCCCGTGCTACGAATGCACCATGAGCGAGGTCGACTGGAAGATGCTCGAAGCCCGGCGCAGTTGCGCCCTGCTCACCCGCGACGAGATGGAGCAAGGCAAGGTGCCGACCACCCCGACCACCTCGAGCGTGATCGCGGGCATCCAGGTCCAGGAGGCGCTCAAGATGCTCCACGGGCAAGAATCGCTGTCCGGCGAGGGGTTCGTGTTCGACGGCACGTACCATCAAAGCTACCGCGTGGCGTACTCGCGGCTGCCGGATTGTCCCAGCCACGATGCGCTGGAGCCGATTGAGCGGATGCCGTGGAGCGCGGCCGAGACGACCGCCGAGCAAGTACTCGACCACGTGCGCCGCGAGCTCGGCCCGACGGCCGTGCTTGACTTCAACCACGATCTGCTGGAGTCGCTCACCTGTCCGGCATGCAACGAGACGACGCCGCTGTGTGCGTCGCTGGGCAAGGTGACCGAAGCCCAGGGCCGGTGCCCAACGTGCGGGGCGCCGCGTGCGCCGAACATTTACCATACGCTGGGCGGCGACTCGCCGCTCTTGGCCCGCACGCTGGCCGAGCTGGGCGTGCCAGCGTGGGACATCGTGGTCGGCCGGGCCGGCGACGCGATGCGGGCGTACGAGTTTGCCGGCGACGCGCCCGGCGTGTTGGGTTCGTTATCGAGTGAAGGGAGCGCCGCATGAGCCAGGTCGACGTTCGCGATCTTGCCCGCGAGGGGCTGCCGCCGGGGCAGTTTCCCGCGGATCTGCACAGCGACTTCCGCGTGCACATGACGCCCGAGGTGCTGCGCGGCATCGAGAGCCACGCCAAGGCCGACCACACCGTGGAAATCTGCGGCGTGCTGGTCGGCGGTTGGGAGAAGGACGAGCAGGGCCCCTTCGCGACCGTGACCGACTACATCCGCTGCGACAACGCCGCGAGCAAGTTTGCCGAGGTCACGTTCACGCACGAGTCGTGGGCCCAGATCAACAAGGAGATGGACTCGAAGCACGACGGCAAGCGCATCGTGGGCTGGTACCACTCGCACCCGGATTTTGGCATCTTCCTGTCGGATCGCGACTGCTTTATCCAGCAGCATTTCTTCAGCGGCGCTGGGCAGGTGGCGTATGTCATCGACCCGGTCCGCGATCTCGAAGGCGTGTTCGTCTGGCGCAAGGGGAAACCGACGCCGCTGCCGGTGTTCTGGGCGGGGGATGAGATTCGCATGTCGCAGCCGGCCGAGGATCATCCGCGGCATGAGGGTCGCGCGGGCGGCGCCGCGGCGGGCGCCATGGGCGCGGCGGCGGCCGCGGCGCCCGTGTACGCCGAGCGGCAGCCCACGCCGCTTGTGTTCACGTTGCTGGGATGGCTGGGGCTGTTCCTGCTCGGCTACTTTTACGCGGGCATGCTCTCGCGGGCCGAAGAGTACAAGCGAACCGAAGGCGCCGTGGCGACCTTCATGAACGACAAGGTCTTGCGGTGGGGCCTCGACCGTGAACTGGATTTGGTCCGCCTTGAACTGCAGAACGTCGCGGCCGCGGTGGCCCAGCTTACGCCGCCGGGAGAAAA
>JANOIK010000898.1:0-1513 GCA_031407585.1 Planctomycetota bacterium
AACGTGTAGCACAGCGCGGCCGCGATCACGAGAATCGACAACAGCTCGAGAAAATTGGCGACGGCCGTTGGGTTCTCGTAGGGGTGGGCCGAGTTGACGTTGAAAAACCCGCCGCCGTTCGTGCCGAGCTGCTTGATCGCCACTTGCGACCCTATCGGTCCCAAGGCCAGCAATTGCGTCTTGACCGCCTCGCCCTCCGCCCCCATCTGCGGCTCGACGACGTTCACCGCTTGGTACTCGCTGAACGTCTGCGGCACGCCTTGCGAAACGAGCGCCAGGCTCAGAATCACCGAAAGCGGCATGAGGATGTAGAGCGTCGTGCGCGTCAGATCGACCCAGAGATTCCCGATCGTGCTGGAATTGCGACGGACCAGCCCGCGAATAAGCGCCACAAGCACCGCCATGCCCGTGGCCGCCGAGACAAAATTCTGTACCGTCAGGCCCAGCATCTGCGAGAGATAGCTGAGCGTCGTCTCGCCGCCGTAGCTCTGCCAGTTCGTATTCGTGGCGAAGCTGGCGGCGGTATCTAACGCCAAATCCGGCGCCACGGCCGGCATCCCCTGGGGATTGAGCGGCAAAACGCCTTGCAGTCGCAGCAGGCCGTACACCGCGAGAAAACCCAGCGAGTTAAACAGTAACAGCGCAACCGCGTACTGCCGCCAGCTCATCTCGAGCGCCGGATTGACGCCGCACAACCGGTAGACCGCGCCCTCCGGCCAGCCGAGCGCGCGGTCCAGTCCGCAGGGCTGCCGCTGATACACCCGCGCCATGTACCAACCCAGCGGCTTGACCAACGCAAGCAGCACGGCCAGGAACAACAGCAATTGAATCCAAGCATTGGCAGTCATGCGAACCACTCCGGCTTCAACAGCGCGGCAACAAGGTAAATCAGCAACCCGACCGCAAGAACGAGACTGATCACTTCCGTACCGTTCACGGCTTGCCTCCCATCAACCGGTCACACAGCACAATCAACAACCACGACAGCGCCGCGAACCCGGCCGCAACGCCCAGTGCCTCAAGATCGCTCATCGAGAATCCTCCGAATCGGCGCCTCGCCGGCTGCAACAGATCGTCCGCGCTGGCACTGGTTGAATTGTCGACGAGCGCGCGCAAGAAGGGGGTAAGAAGCCCACTTCCGCGCATAAAGATGGCGCAAATGCACGAAGCAGGGGCGTTTGTCCGCCGGCACAGATTGCCGAGGCGGCATGCCCGAACGGCGCCGTGCGGTCGCATGTTGCTTTGTGCCGGGAGTGCTTGGGGAAGGCGATTTGCCGGTTGAGCGCCGCGTGCGTGCTGCGCGGCGCCGCGACGAATCTCTTGGCTGCGGCGTCCGGGCACGCCGATAGCAGGCAGTATCCTGAACCCCTTCCGCATTCCGGCGAGGCGACGTGCATGTCTGCTGAGAAAACCTATCGCATCGTCACCCGCGGGAAGAACGGCGAACTCCGGGCCCGCGACTACGAGCACCAGGATGCGGTGCTGCGGATGCACACGCAGATCGGGGTGGACG
>JANOIK010001307.1:0-4914 GCA_031407585.1 Planctomycetota bacterium
TTCGGAGGCACTGTGACCGGCGCCGCGCTCGCGGCGCAAACGCTCACCGTCGCCGGTTCCGGAAACACGAACATAAACGGTCTGCTCAACGACGGCGCGGGCGCTGGCAGCATCCTCAGCCTTGTCAAGCAGGGCGCCGGCTACCTCAAGCTGAGCGCCGCGGGCGCCCCGGCCAACAACAACATCGAAGGCTCGCTCGACATTCAGGGCGGGACCATTGGAACCACCGGCGATCTCACCGTTCGCGGTCTCACTGGCTCGGGCACGCTCGAAAACGGCGGCGCGGCCGATAAGTGGTTCTTCTCCGTAATCAACTCGGGCACGAACACCTTCACCGGCATCCTCCGCAACGGCGGCGGCACGGGTCTGCTCGGTCTCGTTAAGCAGGGCGTCGGTACGCTGGTCCTCACCAACAACTCGAACAATCTGAACTCGAATCTCAGCGTCGACAACGGCAAGCTCGTCCTGAACAACACCGGCACGTACGGCTCGACGCTCGCGGGCGCCGTCCTGCGAACTGGTCACACGTCAAACGTCGGCACCACCAACAACGGCAACGGCGTCCTCGAGATCAACGGCGCCACCGTCGTCTGGAACAATCGCAGCGGCAACGCCACCCAGGACGAAGCCTTCCGCGGCACCGTGACCATCGCCACCCAGGGCACCAACCGCCAAGGCGTTTTGCGCATGAAGGCGGGCTCGATCAGCCTCTACCGGCAGCTTGCCGTCGGCGGCGGCAACACCTCCTACGGCGCCTACCGCCAGACCGGCGGCGCCGCCCAGATCGGCGGCTTCCTCGCCGTCGCACTCGGCAATGGTCAGGGCGTCTTTAGCCAGAGCACCGGTTCGTTCACGGGAACCACCGGCCCGATGACCATCGGCGCCGGCGGCACGAGCAACGGCCTGGTGAACCTCACGGGCAACGCCGTCTTCAACCAGAACGCGGGCAACACGACCGCCAACCCCGACACGGCCGTCTGGATCGGCGAAAACGGCAATGGCGTCGTCAACGTGTCCGACAGCGCCACGCTCGCCACCGCCGTCGTCAACAACGGCATCCAGCTCGGACGCAACGCCGCAGGCAACGGCACGCTGAATCTCCTGGGCGGCGTCACCTCGACGAAGGCCATCTTCAAGGGCCTCGGCACGGGCAACATGAACTTCGACGGCGGCGTTCTGGAAGCCAATCAGGATAACCCCACGTTCATCACCGGCCTGACCAATGCGTTCGTCCGCCCCGGCGGCGCCACCATCAACACCAGCGCGTTCAACGTGACCATCCCGCAAGCGCTCATCGCCCCGCTCGCCTCGGGCGTCGTGACCATTCCCGTCCTCACCGGCGGCTCGGGCTACATCGACGCCCCGTACATCACCTTCGCCGGCGGCACGGGCGTCGCCGCCACCGCGTTTGCCAACATGGTCGACGACGGCTCGGGCAACGGCACGCTCTCGCTTGCCAGCATCACCGTCAGCAATCGCGGCGACTACTCCGTGGTTCCCACGACGGTAAATCTCCTCGGCGGCGGCAACGGCGCGGTGGCCGCCACGCTCGGCCCACTCACCTCGGCGGCCAACCTCAGCGGCGGACTCACCAAGCAAGGCCCCGGCTCGCTCACGCTCACCGGCGCCAACACCTACACGGGCCACACGACGATCAGCGATGGCCTGCTGAGCATCACCACCGCGTATCTGAGCGACGCGGCGGCCGTGCGCATCAACAGCACCAGCATGATGAACCTGAACTTCGCGGGCATCGACACCGTGAACTCCCTGTCGTTCAACGGCGTGTCGCAAGCGCCCGGAACGTGGGGCGCCACGGGCTCGGGCGCGGCGAACATCGACGACGCACGGTTCTCCGGACCGGGCATGCTCCTGGTCAACGTGCCCGAGCCGAGCTCCTGCCTGCTGGCGCTGGCCGCTGTGGCGGCGCTCGCCGGAACGCGGCGGAGAATGTAGTCATCTCGCTCCGCGAGATGATTGATCGGCTACGCTTAACAGTCTCACGAAACGCCGGAGCATCGCTCGATGCTCCGGCGTTTTTTGTCTTAGGGCTGGCCCCGGTTGGCGTCCGCGCCTACCGGGGCGGCGCAGCCGCAAGAGGCGATAACTCGCGCGGATCCCAAAGTAGCCATCTCGCTCCGCGAGATGATTAATCGGAGAATTCCATCTCGCGGAGCGAGATGACTACGCTAAAATCGCCTTGGCAGTTCCTCAATAAGACGAACGACCCCCGGCTGTCGATGCTGCGGAAGTTCGCCGCCGCCGTGGGGTGTTCGGTGAAGTCGCTGTTCGAGGAGGGCACGATGGCCAGGATATGGGGCTCCCACGAAAATCGTGGTTTGGTGGTGGCACTCCAGGGGAGCGCCATTCTTATTCTATGCCTTTCGTACTTCCACACGCCTATGGCCTCCGGGGCGCCAGCCTCGGGCGGCAATATTATTCAGCCGCTCGTCTGGTTCGCGGCGCTCCTCGAGACATTCCTGGCGGCAATAATCACTCTGACGCTCTGCCTCCTCATCGGTGACCATAGGCGTCGTGGTTTAAGTTTCGGGCGTCAAGCGAAGGCCGCCCGGGTCATCGCGTTGTACTCGCTGCTTATCAATTGCGGGCAGCTCCTATTTGCCCTAGTCGGCCCCAACCTATGAGCCAAAGCGGCGTCCAATTCTCCGCCACTAGGGACTTAGGTGCAGACCACCGACTTTAGGCGCACGTCGGACTTAAGGTGCAAAGCCTCGAATGAACCTGGACACTTGCGGATAGACTTACCGCCAGTGGGATGTTCGGAGAAGTCGCTGTTCTAGGAGGCGAAAGGTTCCGTTCGAAAGCCAGCTCCACGATGACTAGCACGAAGAAGTTTCTCAGCGCATTAACCGCCGACGGGCGTCCAACAGCCCGCGGTCGGTTTGTCATGCCCGCGCCGGATGGCTCTCTGCAATTCGTTGAATTGCTTACCGGCAAGACACATTTGACCGCATGTGTCGTTTACACGGGGGTCGATTTAACTGCCGACGAGGTCGTGTCCAAAGCCTCCGCGATCTTTACCGATCAGAAGGCTGCACTCAGCCTAGCCGAGTCTTTTCTTGCTGCAATAAAACAGTTCCGTGTTGGCAATGTCGTTGCAGTGGAATCAAACGACGGTAACTCAGTACAGCTCCGTCTTGTTTCTGTTAGCTCTAGTTCGCCTGGCTAGCGGTGCAGACGCCAGAATAAAAGTGCAACTGGCAATAAAAGTGCAAAGCCAAACCAGTTCTGTACACTTGTCCCCATGCGCGCGGTCGACTAGAATACACACGATGCACTTGGCAGTCCGTCTGTTCTTTGACAACTCGAACGTCGATGTCTCCCCGCCACCCGGCGAGGCGGCGTTTCCGCGCGCAGTTTCACCAAAATTGCCTGGATTTTGTCACCGGACAATTCGAGATTCTGCGGGAAAGCTCGCGTCGATCGTGGACCAGCGCGTGCAAAATCGATGAATTTTGGAGCGCCTCTTCGAAATATCGGAATGGCGTCCAATATTTTGGTGCGAGGATTCTCGAGGCTCCGACAGAGTCGGCTCGAAACGGCGTGTTGCAAAACTCCGCGCTCCCCCGCGATTTCTCGGCAGATCCGCGGAATTGTGGCGCCCGGCCCACGCGAGATCGCTCCAAATTTGCGTCATTCCGTCGCAGGCGCCCGCTCGATCGTCGCGGTTGCGTGCAGGCCGTCTTCCAGGAATTCGAGCGTGACGGTTACGTCCCGCAAGCTCGCCGTGAGGGCGCCAAGATCCGACGCGCCCGAAGGCCCAACGCCCTGCCGCGGTTCGAGAATCGACCCGTGCTCGGTGCAAGAGACCAACGTCCCGCCCGCCAGCCCTCCCGCCGTCGCGTGATACTCGCCGCCGTCCGGACAGAACGGATGCACGTCGTACACCCGCGCCGTGTAGGACATCAGCTCCTCGGCGGTGACCTCCCCCGCCCCGCCCGGCCGGCCCGCGGCGAGGGCACGACTGAGACTCGCCAGCGGTCCCGTGTTGCGCAGGCACGCCTCGCGATTGTTCTCTTCCCACCCCAGACGGTACGTCGCGAGCACGCGGTCCCAGTTCTGAGGCCGCAGCCGGATCATGCCATGTCCGACGGTCGATGCAGTCGATGCATTGGTCGCCTCGCCGCCTGTCGCGTTGAGTTGGGCGATGTCATCGAGCACTTCGCGTTTGCTGGCGATGTACAACCCGCCGCCGATGCGGCTCCAGAAGAATCGCCACTTGAGCGGCCCCAACCGAAACGTGTAGCCGCGCACCGGCCGCTCGCCCGCCGGCGGCAGGTGGTAGAACTCCTGCTCGATCTCGAAGAAGAAGCCGAACTCGTCGTGACCGGCCGCCTCGACCATCGCCTTGTCGAGCCGATCGAGAAAGCCGTCGACGATTTGTTCGTCCTTCACGGGAATCGAGAGGTAGACAGGCCCGTTGAACGCCCCGATCAGCGGCGCGATGTACAGAACTTCGTCGTTGAGGCCGCTGCCGCGCATGTTGCCGACCAGCAGGCCCAGGAACTGCGACATGCTGAGATCGAACATGGGCTCGCAGTCGTACACATGAAACCCGATCTGGTCGCCGATGCCCTTGGTGAGAAACTCGCCAAGCTGCAACTTGTAAAACATCTCGTCGGCCACCCCGCGGAAGGGCCCGCCGCGGTAGCCGCTCGGCCGGTTGACAATTTGTAGTTGGCCGTCGGTGAGTTCCTCGCCGGCACGGGTGAACAGCGCCGCCGCGGTCGCGGCTTCGGTCTCGGGGCGTAGAAACAGCGTGCTGCCGTCGCACATAGCGACCAGCGTCGCGCCCTCCGGCCGCACGAGCAGCCCGGCGTACGGCCGCTCGAGATCGACGTCCAGGTCGTCGGGCTTCGTCCAAATCGCCGCGTGCAGATCGTCGGCTTCGAC
>JANOIK010000927.1:0-5805 GCA_031407585.1 Planctomycetota bacterium
GCTGCCGTAGAATTTCGACAGGCCCACGGCCTCGATCATCGGCTCGCCGGTGCGCGCCGCGGCGATTTGCGGAAATTCAATGACTGAGGAGTTCATCGGGATGGGCGGCTCCTGGCAGCGGGACCAATTAAACGGGACGTCGATCGGGAACGGGTCAGACCTATGAAACACCTGACGAGGGCCGATGGGGCGCTCGATCGCCAACCGAGGCGATTGGCCGGTGCGGCCAGCGGGATTTTCACCACGCCGCGGGGGGCGACGGGCAGCTCGGACGAGCGTCCGCGTCGACAGCGTAACCCTTTTTCTGACAAAAACTTAAGGCGGAAACTCACGCCAAGCGTCCGCCGCCGTGCGAAAGCCTAACCCGCCCGTTTTAGCCTGTCTATATGTCTCTAACTGACGCTACGCCCGTCCCACGGCCCGGGTTCGCCGTGGGAAGCGGGAAAACAGGCACTTCATCCTGCCGCGGTTGGGCACACGTCGCCCACGCGGCGCTTCCAGTGTTTGTCGTCTTGCTGGGAGAAGTCCATGCGGAGGTGCACGCCGCGGGATTCTTCGCGGCGGAGGGCCGCGGCGATCATCACGCGGGCGACGATCAGCATGTTCTGCAGCTCCCAACCCTCGGCCGTGGGGAACTGCTGCGTGAGGGCGTAGCGATCCCAGCCGTCGATCGTGCGCGCGGCGTCTTCGAGCGACACCTTCGTGCGGCGCACGCCGGCGGCGCGCCATACGAGGCTCTTTAGCGAGTTGCGGATGTCTTGCAGGTCGAGGTGCATGTCGGGGGGGGTGATGGGTTTGTTTTCTAGGGGGACGGCTTCGTAGTGGTCTGGTTGTGCTAGCCCAGCCGCTGAAGCGGCCTCGCCGGCTCGGGCGCCGAAGACCAAGCCCTCTAAGAGGCTGTTCGAGGCTAGGCGATTCGCGCCGTGGAGGCCGCTGGAGGTGACTTCGCCGACGGCCCACAGGCCGGGCAGCGAGGTGGCGCCGTGCTGGTCGACCTTCACGCCGCCGATCATGTAGTGGGCGCCGGGGCGCACGGGGATGCGATCGACCGCGATGTCGAGGCCGAACTCGCGGCATCGCTTGGCGATTCCGGGGAACCGCTTCCGCACCGCATCGGGCGGCAGCGCGCTCAGGTCGAGATACACGCACGGGTGGTGCGTTTTCTCCATGCGGTCGACGATCGCCTGGCTCACGACGTCGCGCGGCGCCAGCTCGGCCTGCGGGTGGTAGTCGGGCATGAACCGCACGCCGGCCGAGTCGACCAGGATGGCGCCCTCGCCGCGCACCGCCTCGCTGATGAGACTGCGGCTCGATCCCGCGATGTACAGCACCGTGGGGTGGAACTGCATGAACTCCATGTCCATCAGCTCGGCGCCCGCGCGGTACGCGGCGGCGTGGCCGTCGCCCGTGGCCAGCGGCGGGTTGGTCGTCTCGCGAAAAATCTGCCCCGCACCGCCGGTGGCGAGAATCGTCTGCTTGGCCCACACGTACGTCTTGCCGTGGCGCTCGTTCCACACGAGCGCCCCGCGGCAGCCGCCTTCGTGCGTGAGCAGGTCGATGGTAAACGTGTTCTGCCAAATCTGCGCCCGCAGTTGGTTGCGCGCCCGCGCGATCATCGCCCGCATAATCTCCTGCCCCGTGGCGTCGCCCAGGGCGTGCACGATGCGGTTGTGGCTGTGCCCGCCCTCGCGGCCGAGCAGCAGCTCGCCTTCGGACTCGTCGAACGAGGCGCCCCACTCGATGAGCTCGCGGATGTGGCCCGGCGCCTCGCGGACGACCATCTCGACGACCTCGCGATCGCAGAGCCCCGCGCCCGCGGCAAGCGTGTCGGCAATGTGGTCCTCAAACCGATCGTCGGCGCCGAGCACGCCCGCGATGCCGCCCTGGGCGTAGGCGCTGTTGGACTCCTCGAGGTTGTCCTTGGTGACGACCAGAGCAGTGAGCCGCGGGTCGATCGCCATGGTGGCCCGCAGCCCGGCAATGCCGCCGCCGATGACGAGCACGTCCACGTAGTGGTGCGAGACTCGCTTCGGGTGGAAGGCGACGAGATAGCGGGGGATTGCGGTCATGGGAGTTCGGGGAGTGCTGAATGGTGAATGCTGAATGCTGGTTTGTTGGTCGTGGCTCCGACGGTTTTCAATTGTCCGGTGGTTCGGGCGGCGCTTTTTTGTTTCGTGGACAGAATGGCGGGGTTTGGAGGGCTTGTTCTAGGAGTGCGTCGGGATTTCTCGCTCTTTTATGCGGTGAGGCCATCGGGCGGGGCTGTTTGAAATGTCCGCTTTGGGGCGAATTGTGTCCGCTTTGGGCTCCATACTGTCCGCTTTGGGGCGCACTGTGTCCGCTTTGCGCGGCGGCACGGGGTGGGTGGAGCGACGGCAAGCTTGCGCAACATGGCATCCTCCTGTGCGTAAAACGCGGCTCGCAAACAACGATTCACCCTAGCACAGGCGCTGGCACAATTCCTAGCACTACGGGCTCGGAATGTGGGAAGTTTGGTTCGCCAAATCTCGGCGGTTTGATGTGTGCGCCTGAGCGGACAATTGAGGTCGTCCGTCATGTCTCCCGTCTGGGAGGCGCTTCGGATGGGCGGCCTGCGGAGTCTGCCTTGGGCATTGGCGTAAGTTGAATGAGCTTAGGGGCGCCTTCGCCATCGCTCCACGGCAGGAGGAAGACCTGCGACGGCCTACTGATCCACGCCTCCGCGCCAACGCCGAGGCGAACGTGGATCCTACCTTCGTTCTCTGAAGTCGAAATCTCCGTTCCGCTTTCGCAGTTCAGGGCATCTCGCATTCCCGCCGGCAGGACGAGAGTTAGCCGATCAATTGGCTTCAGTCGGGTGTGCTTTTTCCAAAGAAAGACGGCTCCGACCTTGTGATGCACGAATGTGCTTTTCTGTGGCAACGTCTCTCGCTGGTACTCAAGGAATGCGCTGACGGCCGGTGATGCGATCAAGACAATGGCGCAGCTCAGATAACTGATTGCCATGCCGCCCAACATAACAAGTGCCATAACATTTCCATCGCTTTGCATGGCGCCCTCCACGCCCATAATGCCTGCTTCGCCGAAGAGCAAGATGCAAATCACTCGCGCGAAGTTGCTGCCGCGATAGAGCCAGAGACAAAGGGCGACCGTGAGTGCGAAACGGGGCACTCGAATCGGTAGATGCTCGATGCCTCGCGACGAGACATAGAGGGTGATCGTGAGGAGCGAGATCGCGAGCACCGTTGCCATGCAAGCGACTACGAGAGTTTGTCCGAAGCGTTGCTTGTCTGTCATTTGCGTCGCGTGACGAGTTTTGGTTGGGGAACTGGCGCCGGCCATCGCAAATATACAGAATTTGCCATGGCCAACTTGGGATCTGAGAGGCCACCAGGGCACGGGAGCCCCCGGTTTGAAGAACCGGTGCGCGGAGAGCCCCCGGCTTGAAGAACCGGGGGCTAACGGACTAAAACAATTCGGAGTCGATATGAAACTGGAAGTTGTTGTGATTCCTGTGTCGGACGTGGATCGGGCGAAGGAGTTTTATTCGCGGCTGGGGTGGCGGCTCGACGCCGACTATGCCGCGGGCGCCGACTTTCGCGTGATGCAGTTCACGCCGCCCGGGTCGGGGTGCTCGGTGATCTTTGGCACGAACGTGACCGCCGCGGCGCCGGGGTCGGCTCAGGGGTTGTATCTCGTCGTCGCCGACGTGGAGGCGGCGCGGGCTGAGCTGATCGGTCGGGGCGTCGACGTGAGCGAGGCGTTTCACGACGCCGGCGACGTCCACGCGGGGAGCGACGAGCCGTATCTGTTTGGACGGCTGCGCGTGGCTGGTCGCGATCCTGAGCGGCGGAGCTACCGATCATTTGCGTCGTTCTCGGATCCGGACGGCAATGGCTGGCTGCTGCAGGAGGTGACGACGCGGGCGCCGGGTCGCGTCGAGCCCGCGGCGACGGCGTTTGCTTCGGCGGGCGATCTGGCGAGCGCGATGCGGCGCGCGTCGGTCGCGCATGGGAAGCACGAGGCGCGCACCGGGGGATACGATGCGAATTGGCCGGCTTGGTATGCGGAGTACATGGTTCGCGAGCAGGCGGGGGAGGAGTTGCCGGAGTGAGTGCGTTGGCGAGTTTCTCCGAAACTCGCATGAATCCGGGGGGATGGCTCGCGCCAATATATGAACTTGGCTTTGGGCAGGCTTCCTTGAGATGGAATGTCGTTTGGTCCGAGTTTCGGAGAAACTCGGCAACGGGTTCGATTGACCCGGGCGCGACGTTGGCAGTAGCTTGTGGCGGGCGGCGGCGGACCGCGACCAGCGGTCGCGGCTTTATGAGGATGCGGAATGGAATCACGCTCGGGGCTCGCACTGCACTGGAAGATTTTTATTGGGCTCGCGATCGGGGCCGTCGCGGGGCTGGCTTCGCGCGCGATTTGGACGCCCAAGCCGGACATCACGGCCGTGGGGATCACGCTGGCCAGCGACGAGCCGCGCGTGGCGACCGTGCGGCCGGGGAGCGCGGCGGCTGACGAAGGACTCGCGGCGGGCGATGTGCTCGTTCGCATTAACGGCCGCGTGATCGTTTCGCGGAATGACGCGCTCGCGGCGTTTCAGAACGTCCCGATTGGCGACCTCGCGGCGATGGGGTTCGAACGCGGCGAGCGGAAGATTTCTCTCTCCGTGCCAGTAGGAGCCGACTTTCCGCGGTCGACGTATTGGCGCGTCGAGTGGTTCGCGATGAACATTGCCGAGACCGCAGGGCAGATATTTTTGCGGATCATCTTCATGGTGGTCGTGCCGTTGGTGTTCTCGGCGCTCGTGCTCGGCGTGGCCGAGATCGGCGATGTGCGGAAGCTGGGGCGCATGGGGCTGCGCACGCTGCTGATGACGCTCGTGCTGAGCGGCGCGTCGGTGGCGATCGGGCTGACGCTCGCGAACACGATTCGCCCCGGCGACCGTCTTCCGGAGAAAACGCGAGACGAGCTCGTCGCAACATACGGGGACTCGGGTAACGCGGCGCTCGCTGCGGCCGACAAGGCGAAGAGCCTCCGCGACATGCTGCTCGATCTGATCCCGAAGAACCCGCTGCAAGAGATGGTGGGAGCGGTCGACGGCAGCTCGCCCGGCGGCGGCATGCTGGCGGTGATGGTGTTCGCGTTGTTCGTCGGCGCCGCGATTACGATGACGCCCGAACGAACCAGCACGCTGGTGCTCGTGCTGCAGGGCGTTTACGACATCTCGATGACCGTGATCGGCTGGGCCATGAAGATCGCGCCCATCGGCGTCGCGGGGCTCATGTTCAGCCTGACCGCGCGGCTGGGTCCCGAGATTCTCCGCACGCTCATCTGGTACGTCGTGACGGTAGTGCTGGGGCTGGCGCTGCACATGTTTGGCGTGTACTCGGTGTGCGCGATGATCTTCGCGCGGATGTCGCCACGGCGGTTCTTCGGGCGCATTACCGACGTCATGCTCACGGCGTTTGCCACGTCGTCGTCGAGCGTCACGTTGCCCGTCGCGCTGAAGGCAACCGAAGAGAAGCTCGGCGTGAAAAAGGAGGTGTCGCGATTCGTCCTGACGGTCGGCTCGACCGCGAACCAGAACGGCACGGCGCTTTACGAAGGGCTCACCGTGTTGTTTCTCGCGCAGCTCTTTCTTGACGGCGACCTGAGCATGGGCAAGCAGATCACGGTCGTGCTGATGAGCGTTCTGGCGGGGATCGGCACCGCGGGCGTCCCCGGCGGGTCGCTGCCGCTGGTGGCGCTAGTGCTGCAAACCGTCGGCGTCCCCACCGCGGGGCTTGGCATCATCCTGGGCGTGGACCGCGTGCTGGA
>JANOIK010000952.1:0-1962 GCA_031407585.1 Planctomycetota bacterium
CGGCCAGCCGTCGAGCCCGCCGGAGCAGGCGATCGCCGCGGCGAAGGCGGCCCAGGCCCACGAGTTCATCCTCCGCTCCCCGCTAGGATACGACACGTGGCTCGGCGAGCGCGGCACGGGCCTCTCCGGCGGCGAACGGCAGCGGCTGTCGATCGCGCGGGCGATCCTCTTCGACCCGCCGATCTTGGTGCTCGATGAAGCGAGCAGCAGCGTCGATGTGGAAATCGAGCAAGCGATCCAGCAGGCGCTCAAGGCCCTCACGCGCGGCCGCACGACGATCGCGATCGCGCATCGGCTCTCGACCCTGCGCGACGCCAATCGCATCCTGGCGTGTGACCGCGGTCAACTGTCGGAGCAGGGCCCTCACGACGAGCTCATGGCCGCCGGCGGCCAATACGCCAAGCTCGTGCGCATGCAGTCGCAGGTCTCACCGAAAGCCTCGATCGACGCGATGATCGAGCAAACCCCCCCACCCGGCGAGGTCGCCGCGGTGACCGGGCGCGCCAAGCCAGAGCCCCCCACCTTCCAACCCAAGTGGCTCCACCCGCCCGACGCCAAAATCACCGCCTCCGCACGCGGAGCGATTGAGCTCAAATTGAATCCTCCGGTCCCCTCCCCTCGGCGGGGAGGGCTAGGGAGGGGGGAAGAAGCGGGTACTGACTCTGCAGTTACAACCCACCGCGGCGTCTTCGCCGTCAACCTCTTCCCCGCCACCAACCCCAACGACTACATCAGCCTCCGCGTTTGGACCCGCGACGGCGAAGAGCAAGAGATCGGCATCCTCCGCCACCTCGACCAGTGGCCCGCGGAAGCGCAAACGCTCATCCGCGGCGCGCTCGAGCGGCGCTACTACCTGCAAACCATCACCGGCGTCGATTCGATCACGCTCGAAATGGGCCACCTCACGCTCGCCGTGCGCACCGCCCATGGCCCGCGCAAGTTCACGATGCGCTGGGCCCAGGCCCAGGTGCAAGACTTCGGCGACCGCGGCAAAGTGCTGCTCGACCTCGACGACAACCGCTACCTCGTCCCCGACGTCGAAGCGCTGGCGCCCCGCGAACGCGAACTGTTCCAGCGGTTTGTGTACTGGTAACGGCCCAGCCACACCGAATCTTCCGGTTCCCTCCCCTCGAGGGGGAGGGATAGGGAGGGGTGATGCGGAGGGTCCACGGTTCGCCATGCGGACGATGAAGCGTGTTCCCGCTTCAACCCCCTCCCCAGCCCTCCCCTCAAGGGGGAGGGAGCCGGAGGATTTCAGGGAGCAACTTGCTCGATGCGCACATCGAGCTTGCCCGCGTTCTTTCCGACCTGCGACGGCGCATCATTCACACGCACGTATAATTCCGCATCGCTCTCCGGCGTGATTTCCGCTCCCAAACCGATGAGCGTCGGAGCCGCAAACGTCGGCGTTCCCTTGAGCGGGCGCAGCGCGCCCACGAGCGCCCCGACCGGCACGCCGTTGTGGTAGTCGATCGTCACGCCGCCCGGTTCGCACGGCCAGGCTTCGCCGTCGCGAGCGAGCTCGTAGCGCCCGCTCGCTGAGACGCGATACGTTACGCCGCCGCGCAGAATCCAACCCGCCGATTGCCAGCCACGGTTCGCGACGATCGTCGACCTCCGCGACGCGCGCTCCACCGGCGCGCTCTCGGCGTGCACCATGGCCATCGTGGGAAAGTCGTAGCCATAGTCCAGCTCCGCGACCAGCGCCTGCCATTCCGCCGCCAGATCACGAGCGTCGTCGGCGAACAAGCGGAGGAACTCGGCGTTGAACCGCGGACCCTTCGTCACGCGGCCGCGCAGCGAGCGGAATCGCTCCTGAAACCGGGGATGCCCGTCGAGTAGCGCCGCCAGCGCCCAGGTCCACGCGTATTCGTCGGTCGACATCACGCGGGTGTTGTCGATCGCCAGCACGCGCTGGATCGGCCACGCCTCGTCCGCCGTCGCGGCGTCGCGGATCAACTT
>JANOIK010000991.1:0-5732 GCA_031407585.1 Planctomycetota bacterium
CTCCACGCGACGACTGGCGGAGACGGTCGTCGTTTCGCCAGCGCCGAGCGTTTGCTTGGGACCGTCGAACGTCGCGATCGTCTTGCCATCCATGTCTTGAATGGCGACCTCGAACGTGAACGTGCGCGGCGCATCGTGCTCGTTGCGCACCTGCGACTCGACGGTGATCGTCGCGCTCTTGCCGGGGATGTCGAAGTCGGTCGCGTACACATACACGCCGGTGGTCGCGAGATTCGAGTACAGCGGCAGCGTTTGGTAGAGCTTGTCGGCAACGTGCAGCCAGACGCGCTTGTTGATGCCGCCGTAGGGGACGTTGAAATTGCGGTCGTTCCACTGGTACCGCTGGCCCGTGGCTCGTTCGCGATAGTCCCACGAGCTGTCGGTGCGGACGGCGATGACGTTCTCCTGCCCGGGCGGGTTGAGGGCGTCGGTGAGATCGAGGCCGAAGGCCGTCACGCCGTTCTCGTGCAGGCCAACGCTCTTGCCGTTGAGCCAGACCTCCGCGGCGAAGCGGACGCCTTCGAATTCGACGAAGACTTTCTTGCCCTCGCTGCCCGGCGGCGTTGCGAACCGCTTGCGGTACCAGGCGACGCCGGTGGGCAGGCGGTTGATCGCCAGCCGGAAGGCGTCGTCCTCGTTCCAGGCGTAGGGCGTCGTGACGGGCTTCCAGGCGGAGTCGTCGAAGTCGGCGGCCTCGGCCCCGTCTGGATCGCCGACTTGCACCTTCCAGCCGTGGTTGAAGTCGTACGCCGCGCGCGGCGACTCGGCGGCGGCAATGGCCGGCAGCAGTCCAACGAGGAGTAGGACGAGCGTTCTTTGCATGGGAGTAAGGAAGTCGTTGACCAAGGTGATGGTTGGATGTTCGTTCTCTGGCGTTGCGAGCTCGATTGGCCTAATCTCGTGGCGGCTTGGCTCAGTGCAATTGGAACCGTCGAGGAGGCGTTTTGTCTCGGGCCTATTTCAAAGCGGTCGTCGCTACGGTGATGTTCGCCAGCGCCCCGGCATGCATCGCCCGGGTGGCGATGGACTCGTATGCCCTGGGCGTGTGGCGGCTGTCGCTGGCGGCTGCGGGTCTCACGGTCATGCTCGTGCTGCAGGGCCGATCCCTGCGAGCGATCACCGCAGCAGCCCGCCGCGAGTGGCGCGTGCTGGTCCCCATCGGCGTCTACTTCGGTCTGCACTGGCTCACCTTCTTCCAGAGCATCAAGCTCTCGAACGCCTCGATTGGGGCGCTCGCCTTCTCGACCTGCGGCGTCCAGATCCCGCTGTTGGGCTGGCTCATGGGGTTGGGCCGGCCCAAGGCGCTGGCCATGGTGGGCGTCGCGCTCGCCATGCTTGGAAGCGTGCTGTGCGTGCCGTTGTCGACGCCCGGCGACAACCAGGTGATCGGCCTCGTGGTCGGCATCCTCAGCGGCACGTTCTACGCGGTGCTGCCCGTGCTGCACCAGCGGCACGCGCGGCTCGACAACGAGCTGCGCACCTGGGCCCAGTTCACGTTCGCGCTGCCGGTGTTTCTGGTGATGGCGCCATGGGCCCACTGGACGCTTGCCCCGGGCGACATCTGGCTGATCCTGTATCTGAGCCTCGTGGTGAACCTCATCGGCCACTACCTGTGGGTCCAGATGTCGACCGAGCTGCCGCTGTCGACGGTCAGCGTGCTGGGCTACGTGCAACTGCCCACGACGCTGGCGATCAACGCGCTGGTCGTGGACGACGACCTCACGACGAGCATGCTCGTCGGCGCGGCCTGCATCGTGGCGGGGAACGTCCTGGCCCTTGAGCGTCGCAAGCCGGTGGTTGAGGAGATCGTGCAGGGGCAGTAGGCGCCCCCCCGCGAGACGGGGTTGCGAATTTTGGACGCGAAACGGGGAAATCCGATCACCCGTTCCAAAATTCCGTAATTTTGAACGCCAGCGGGAAGCCAGCGATCGGGAAACGTCGTAGTTCCGCCAATCTCAGTGGCGACAAAATGGCGCGAATTTTGATCGTGTCGCTCGCGCCGCGTGCGCTGCCGTGAGTGCTCGCTTTGCGCGCGGGATCTTCCAGAGTCCACCGGCAGAGCCGGTGGCTTTTGTGGGGCATGCGTGCCTGGGATTGGGATGTCAAAGAGCGAGCGCCGTGGGTTGGCGTCGCTCATTATCCCAAAGGGGCTGGCACTATTTCTACTACATTGAAAAAGAAAGCGGGAAGTTTTTCTTGCAGGTGATTTGGTTAGGCAAATCACGTGATCGCCGGCGGCGGATTACTGGAATCGCCGGGCGTGTTTGGCCAAGAATTCCCAAGTGGAAGCAGGCCAGGGCTCCGGCCGAGGTTCGGGCAGGCCAGCCTCGCGGCGGCTCCGGTCGATGGCCGCCGCGGTTCGGCAGACTGACGCGAGCTGTGCGGCGCGCTCTTTGAGCGTGGGTGCGAGCACGTGCGCTTCCATCGCGATGATGGCGTCGATGGACTGCTGAACGCGTGGCGTAACTTTCGGCTGAGACCTGGCGGGAACGTCCCTTGCGATGGTCAGCGAGCGAGGTGAACTCTTCCTATTTTACTTGTTTGGCGGTGTCGCCGCGCTCGGGCAAGGCGGTCCACTGGAGACAGGGATTGTGGGCGGGCGGATTTCGTCGCATGGCAAATGTACCTTTGAAGCACGAAGGGTCGTGCCACCATCTACGGCCGCTGCCGGAGCCAAAATGGGTTCTGCGCCCAGCTATGGCTTTCCCTTGGTAAGGACCGGAAAGTGCGGAAACGAGAGCATAAAGCCGGTATCTGGCTGTCTCGGTGCTATATATATAGCACCGAGACGTATAATCACATTATGGCGGCAGTCACCATAAACCCTTTATTGTCCAGGTCTTACGCCGCGGTGGCCGGCAGATCGTTTCGAGAGGCACCGGCTTTTCCGGCAAAAAACCATAGTTACTCAAGACCTCTATGCGGTAGGTTGCTATATATATATAGCAACCTACCAGGAAGAATCGTATGGCTGGACGATCAAGATTATCGCTTGCGAAAGCTGATATCGTCAAAACTATCGAACAGACAGGCAAGTTTGTATTTCGTCAGATCGACCTTTCGAACCTTCTATCCACCCACGCCGGTGCTTGGCGTCTGGCGCAAAGTACGACGGTAAACGACTTTATCGAGTTCTTACTGAAGAACACGCCGTTAGAGAGATGGCGAGCGCCGTTCCGACGGCCGGTGATTCGATATGTATGGAAACAAGTTCCGTTGTTTGAACTAGTTCAGTCGATCGACGCACACGGATACTTGTCCCACTACTCTGCCATTTCATTGAATGGCCTCACTTCCCAGCAGCCGAAAACCATCTTCTTCATTATCGAGCATCCGGCCTCGGGTGGTGGCGGGGAGCTAACGCAACGGGGGATAGATTTAGCCTTTCGGTCTAAGTGCCGCATTTCAAACGACGTCGCAGATTTTGAAGACCACAGAATCTGCGCCTTGCATGGAAAGAATACCCAAGACCTAGGGGTTGAGTCTGCAGACACGACCTTTGGCAGAAATTTGCGCGTAACTAATTTAGAGCGCACTTTGATTGACGCTGTCGTTCGTCCCGTCTACAGCGGAGGCGTCTTCGAGGTTGCAAGGTCCTTCAGAGAAGCCGCAGATCGAGTTTCGGTCAATCGAATGTGCGCTTACCTGCGCACACTTAAATTCGTCTATCCCTACCATCAAGCAATTGGGTTCTACATGGAGCATTCAGGAGCCTACAAAAATGCCCAAATCGACTTGCTGCGACAATTCCCACGTGAGTTTGATTTTTACTTGGCCCACGCAATTAAAGATAAGCAATATGACAAAGCATGGAGGTTACACATCCCCCACGATTTTTAGCGATTCTACAAAGGCGACTGCCTGATCGAAGTAGCTATCGAAAGTTCTCAGCTTAAGCCCCGGCTTTACCGTCGCTTGTACTGAAACAAAGTCTTGTTGGTGGAAATCCCTATCCGATTCAATTGTACGGAGCAACTCAAGGGGGACTCGCTTGCAATGAAATACGGTCGAGACGAGCGCTTCGAAATCAATTCGGGGCGAAGCCAATCCTATCTGGTCAAGGACGCAACAAATGTCGACAAAGTCTCTCGCTCGGCCAGAACGGTGCCGCTGGAGGAGGGACGAATACGCGGTTGTCTGCTGACAAATAGCCCGCAGCTTCTCTGCAACGAATAGTTCCGGTGAGTAACCATAAATTACGTAGCCGTTAAGAAGGTGCCTGCGACGATCACCACAAAACTCGTGCTTGCTTATGTCTATTCGGAATCGTGTCGATTTATCCGTTGCCGTCGGAATCGCGTTGCGGCGCTTGGCTTCGTGATCCCGGAAGTCATACGACCTTACTGACTCAATGAGCTTAAAATAAATGCGGTAACCGCCCCAGAAATCTTTCCGATCTTCGCTTAGCTTGGGCGGTTCGGCCGTCACTTCAATGTCGAATACTTCAAATCCTATTTCGGCATACGCCGCATGAAGTGATGTCGAGAGCTTGGATCGAAGCTCATCGACCGATGCGAATTCTCCTTCCATGGAGAAGTCGAGGTCATTTGAAGCACGAGTGGATACGCGATAGACCATGTCGAGGAGATTGCCGCCCTTCAAAACCAGGCGGTCCATCAGATCATCGTTGGAGTAGACCGCAATTACTCCTTGTCGTTTGATTCGTTCTATCCGATCGCTGTCAGTTGGATTTGGCATCGTATGTGAATCAAACGACGGAGGGCGGCAAACTGGCCTTAAGGCTAGTTGCCGCCCTCCCTTTCATCTTCATCTCGAATTTTCTTGAAGCTAACTGCAGCCCATGCTGTTGCCGCAGTTGTGGCAGAGGTAGCAGTTGCCGTTGCGGACCGTGATGGCGCCGCAGTTGTCGCAGCCGGGGGCGTCGATCTGGAACTGGGCGAATTGCTCGCTCCGGATCGCTGGGCTCGCGGCTTCGGTTTTGCTCATCACGCCGGCGCGCTCCAGGAGCTTCGGGCTGATCAGGCCAGACTGCCCGTTGCCGTTCGACTTGGCGCTGTGGCCGTTGCCGTTCGTGTGGCCGTTGGTCGACTTCGCGACGGGCGCCGTTTCGCCTTCCTGAGCGCGACCGGCGGTCGCGGCTTTTTGGGCGGGCTTGGCTTCTTCGCCGGACTTCCGCCCGTCGGCCTTCTTGGCGACGGGCTTGAGCTGGGTTTCGGCGGTCTCCCCGTCGGAACCGGGCGTCGAGCCTTCGCCGTAGGGCATGCCGAGCTGCGCCTCCTTGTATCCTGGCAGGAACGTGATGCCCAGCCAGCGGAAGATGTAGTCGATCAGGCTCTTGGCGATGCGAATGTCCGGGTTCTTCGTGTGGCCCTGCGGCTCGAACCGCATGTGGCTGAACTTGCGGACGTAATCCTCCAGCGAGAACGACAAAGCGAAGGCCAAGGAACTGGCCAAGCCGCGCCGCGAACGCCTGCCCGACACGCGGCAGTCGATCACGCACAAGTTCAGCATCGCGGGGCACGAAGGCTACATCACCGTCGGCCTGTTCCCGGACGGCCGCCCGGGCGAGCTCTTCATCACGATGGCTAAGGAAGGCAGCACCGTCGGCGGCCTCATGGACGCCTTCGGCACGTCGGTCTCGATGAGCCTGCAGTACGGCGTGCCGCTGGAGGACTACGTCCGCAAGTTCAGCCACATGCGGTTCGAGCCGCAGGGCCACACGAAGAACCCGGACATTCGCATCGCCAAGAGCCTGATCGACTACATCTTCC
>JANOIK010001049.1:0-2200 GCA_031407585.1 Planctomycetota bacterium
GGAACGTCGGCCGGAGACCAGTTCGAGGCCGTTCCCCACACGCCGCTGCCGTTGACATTCCAAGCCGAAATGCTGGCAAGCCCCGAGATGGTCAACGTAACTGATGTGCCGCTGACGCCCCATGAGTAAACGCCCGAACCAGGATTGTTGCCCACTGTGAGGTTTGCGTTGAGCTGAGCCGCCGAAGGGATCGCTCCCGACGTAACGCTGAAAATGTTATAGGTGCCATTGAGACCGTACGCCCCCGCAGTCCCCGCTTGAAACAGATTGACGCTCGCCGGCCCGCCAATCGTAAGCCCGCCGGTGGAAATGATCGAGTCGTTCTGCGCCGCCGAAATATCCAGATCGAGGACCGACCCCGCGCCGAGCGAAAGTCCATTCATCGTGATCGCGCCCACGCCGCTATTCACGCTGGGAACGCCTGGGGTAATGTGACCGCCGGACGCCACGCTGACTGCGCCCGCCGCGCTGCCGGTGCCGCCGAACCCACCGCCAGCGCCTACGCTGATCGCGCCCGCACCGGTGGCCGAGCCCGTCGTGTTCGTCGCCAGGAGCGTGCCGCCGATGATGTTCGTGCCGCCGGCGTAGGTGTTGGCATTCGAGAGGGCCACCGAGCCGGTGGCCAACACGGCCGTGGCGTTGGCCGTGCCAGCGCCTGTACCGGCGAGCCGGTTCGCCACGTTGCCGTTCGCCGCCGAAGCGGGAATGCCGACGGTCAGCGGGCCGACGCCGTTGGGCCCGTCGGCAATGACGCCGCCGAGGGTCATGGTGTTGCCAGCCGTCGCCGCGACGCCGCCGCCGACGCTGCGAAGCGTGATGGGCCTGGTAGCGCTCGAAGTGAAGTTGCCATTGCCCACGAGCACGCCGCCGCTGAGCACGAGGGATGTGGTCGCGGCGCCGAGGTTATTGTCGGCCGAAACCACCATGGCGCCTTCGTTCACCTGGAAGCCGCCGGTGGTTGTGCTCGCGCCGCTCAGAATCGCCGTGCCCTCGCCAGCCTTGACGATCCAGCTTGGGTCGGACGCGCCGGTCTGACCATTGACGACGCGAATGGCAAGCTCAAAGAAGCCTTGCGTGTTGTTCTGCCAAATCGTCGCCGCCTGAGGGCCATTGCTGCCGTTGATGCGCACGATCTGGTAGCCGCCGCCGCCGTTGATGATCGTGTTGTTCGCGCCCATGTTCGGCGTGATAAGAATGCCCTGGCCTAGGAAATTGTTGTTGGCGCCCGTGGTGATCGTGGTTGCGGTCGGCGTATTAAACCGCAGTGCGCCGGCGCGACGATTGTTGGCGCCGTCTTCGATCACAATATTGGACTGCAGGTCAAAATTTGGGGTAGGGGCGGCGGCGTTGTTCGCCAGTGGAACGGTCAGCGGCGTGTAAAAGTTCGTGATCTGACTGCCGCCCGCAATGCTCAACGTGCCGGGATTGATGGCCGCGTAGTCATAGAGACCGACGGTCGCGTAGCCCGCTGCGCCGGCGTTCACGCCGTTACCATTGGCTTCCCCCCCCAAGACGCCGACCGACGACGTCGGAGGCGCCGTCGCGTACGTAATGGTCCCCGAGCCGGCGACAGGAGCGCCCGCGGCGTCCTGCGTGGGAATGCCGGTAAAGCGGACGCTTGTGCCCAATTGGCCCGCCGTGGCGAACGTGCCGACGTTTACCGCCATCGTGCCGCCGCCGGTTCCGTTGACGTTGAAGTTGACCAGGCCCGAGCCGAACGTGACGGTCCCCAACGACTGCGTGCTGGCCCCGCCCGACGTTCCGTTGAAATTGATGGTTGAGTTGCCGACCGTCAGGGGCGCGCCTGGGGCCAGGATATTGTCGTTCGCAGTGGCGCTGTAATTCAGGTTCGTCGTGCCGCCCAAGACGAGCGTTGCGCCGGCGTACGTGTTGGCGTTCGTGAGCGTGAGGGCGCCGCCGCCGCGCTTCGTCAGCGTGTTGACGCCTGTGAGATCGCTGATCACGCCGCCAGCGGTCAACGTCCGGCCCGGGGCGACATTCCAGACCTGCGCGGCGCCCAGATCGAGATTGCTATTGATGGTCAGGTTCTGCGTGGCGGCGGACATGTCGATGCCGCCGGCGCCGAGGGTCAGCACGTTCGCTCCGCCGATGGTGACCGCCCCGCCCGGATTGGCGATTTGCGCTCCAGCCCAAGCTTGGTCGGACCCAAGAACCGTCGAATTCGCGCCCAAAACGGTCG
>JANOIK010001059.1:0-1935 GCA_031407585.1 Planctomycetota bacterium
GTCGGGTCGCGGGACGATAAGACTCGCGCGCGTCAACTCCTTGAGATGGAACGAAAGCGAGGCCGGCGCCACCCCGAGTCTTTCCGCGACTTCGCCCGCCGTCAACCCGTCAGGGGCATGTTCCACGAGCAGGCGATAGACGGACAGTCGCGTTTCCTGGGCGAGGGCCGCCAACGCAGTCAGGACGTCCTTCATTTTCATAATGGGCCAACTATACGATCAAATTGACGAGCGTCAACTTGCCGGAGGTCAGAAAGGAGTCAAATCGCTTCGAGACTGCGGGTTCACATGCGCCGCGACGCACGAACCCGCGACAGAATTGTAGCGAAGGAGACTGCTTCATGAGACTGACGAGACGGGCGTTCATTCAGGCGTCGTGCGCCACGGCGGCGATGCTCGTTGCCGGATGCGCCACCCAGGGATCCAGTCCGGTGACCAGCGCGATGACCGTGCGCAAGGCGCGATCCGCCAGCCCCGCCAAGGGCGACTGGGTCGCGAGCACCTGCCAGGGCTGTACGCAGTGGTGCGCGATCCAGATCTTCGTCGAGGAGGGCCGCGCCGTGCGTGTGCGCGGCAATCCGCTGTCCAAAACCAATCACGGTTACGTATGCCCGCGCGGTCACCTGATCCCGCAACAGGTCTACGATCCCGACCGGATCAAGGTGCCGATGAAACGGACCAATCCGGCGAAAGGGCGTGGTGTGGATCCGAAGTTCGTGCCGATCACGTGGGACGAAGCGCTCGACACGATCGCCGGCAAGATGATGGAGCTGCGCAAGAACAACGAGGCGCACAAGCTCGTGTACATGCGCGGCCGGTACTCGCCGACCTCGACCGAACTCCTCTACGGCGCGCTGCCGAAGATCTACGGGACGACCAACTACTTCTCCCACAGCGCGATCTGCGCCGAGGCCGAGAAGATGGGCCCCGGACTGACGCAGGGCTACTTCGGCTACCGCGACTACGATCTCGAGAAAACGAACTGCCTCGTGGTCTGGGGCTGCGATCCGCTCTCTTCAAACCGAATGGTCCCCAACACGATGGTGCGTTTCCACGAGATCGTGGCGCGCGGCACCGTGATCACCGTCGATCCGCGTCTGTCCAATTCGGCCACGAAGTCGCAGGAGTGGCTGCCGATCAAGCCGGGTACCGACGGCGCGCTGGCAGGCGCGATCGCCCATGTCCTGCTGACCGAAGGCCTCTGGAGCCGCGAGTTCGTCGGCGACTTCAAGGACGGCAAGAACCTGTTCGTCGCCGGGCGTACGGTCGACGAAGCTGCGTTCGTCGAGAAGGAAACGTTCGGCCTCGTGAAGTGGTGGAATCTCGAACTCAAGGATCGCACGCCCGAGTGGGGTGCGAAGGAGACGCTGATCCCCGTCGAGCAGATCGTCCGTGTGGCCCGCGCGATGGGCAAGGCCGCACCGAAGACCGCCGTCTGGATGGGCCCGGGTGTGGCGATGAACCCGCGCGGAACCTACGCGTCGATGGCCGTGCATGCGCTCAATGGGCTGCTCGGCTCGATCGACGTCGAGGGTGGCGTCTGGCAGTCGAGCAGCGTGCCGATCGCCGCGTTCCCGAAGTCCGACGCCTACCTGGACGACATCGCCAAGGGTGCGGGCAAGTTCAAGAAGCTCGACGGCCGCGGTGCCAAGGACATGCCGGCGATGATGAACGCGCGGCCAGGCAGCGGCGTAGTCACCAACAACATCGCGAACGGCATGTTGAAGGATCCGGGCGCGGCGAAGGTCGTGATCTGCTCGTGGGCGAACTTCAATTTCTCCTGCACGGGTGCGCAGCGCTGGGACAAGGCGATGGCCGCCGTGCCGTTCTTCGTGCACCTGGTCACGAATCCGTCGGAGATGACGCAGTTCGCCGACATCGTGTTGCCGTCCACCTTCAACTCGGCCGAGGGCTGGTCGATCGTCACCAACGCGG
>JANOIK010001074.1:0-3072 GCA_031407585.1 Planctomycetota bacterium
ACAGCGCGCAGAGCGTCCGCAAGAGCGGACATTTGAAAACCGTCGGCGGCGGACAGCTACCGCTGCACGCGGGCCGTCCCGCCCTTGGACAGGGCCTCGACCTCGGACAGCTTCGCCATCGAGACGTCGCCGGGGAACGTCGTGAGCAAGGCCCCGTGAGCCCAGCCCAGCCGCAGGGCCTCGTCCGGCGACCGGCCGTTGATGAGCCCGTAGATCAGCCCCGCGGCAAATCCGTCGCCGCCGCCGATGCGGTCGAGCACGTCGAGCTGCATCGTGGGGCTGACGTACTTCTGCCCGTCGAGCCACAGCACCGCGCCCCAGTCGTGACGGTTGGTCGACCGCACCTCGCGCAGCGTCGTCCCCACGGCCTGCACGTTGGGGAAGTCCTTCTTTACCGCTTCGATCATCGCAAAGAAGTGCTCGGGATCGAGCGCGCCCGCAGCATGGGACGTCGCGGTCTCCGGCGCCTTGATCCCCAGACCCAACTGCAGGTCCTCCTCATTACCGATGAGCACGTCGACGTTCTGCACGATGTTGCGAAACACCTCCGGCCCCTTGGCGCCGCCGCCCCAGGCCGCCCACAGCTTCGCCCGGTAGTTCAGGTCGAACGACGTGACCGCGCCCGCCTTCTTCGCGGCCTGCATGCCTTCGATGATCAGCTCGCTGGTGGTCGCCGACAGAGAGGCGAAGATGCCGCCCGAGTGAAACCACCGCACGCCGCCGGCGAAAATCTTCACCCAGTCGAAGTCGCCCGGCTTGAGCATCGCCCCGGCTTCGTTGCTGCGGTTGTAGAACACCACCGGCGCCCGCACGCCGTGGCCGCGGTCGCTGTACACCGTCGCGATGTTCGGCCCGCGGACGCCGTCGTACTTGAACTGCTTGAAGAACGGCCGCACGCCGATCTCGCGGATGCGAGCCGACACGAGCTCGCCGATTCCGTTGTCGACCATCGCGGTCGCGACGCCGGTCTCCAAGCCGAAACAGGTCGCGAGATTCGCCGCGACGTTGTACTCGCCGCCGGAGACATGCACCTCGAGCGACCGCGCCTGCCGAAACGGCACAATCCCCGGATCAAGCCGATGCACGACGGCCCCGAGCGAGAGCAAATCGAGGACACACGAGTCCTTGCGAATGTTCAACCCGGCCATAGTTGCTTGCTTTCTTACGCGCCAAGACTGAATTTACCACGGAGGCACGGAGGACACGGCGAAGTCCGTAGCATGAGAACGCCCGTCGTAGGAATTCTCCTACTCCGTGTTCTCCGTGCCTCCGTGGTTATATCTTCAGATGGTCGTCGAAGAAAACCCGCCGTCGACCACGATGTTTTGCCCCGTGACGAACGACGACGCCCGTTGCGAGGCCAACCACACCACGGCGCCGGCCAGCTCCTGAGCTTCGCCGAACCGCGACATCGGCGTGTGGCCGATGATCTGGCCGCCGCGCTCCGTGTAGCTGCCATCCTCCTTGAACAGCAGCGACCGGTTTTGCTCGGCCGGGAAGAACCCGGGGCTGATCGCGTTGACCCGCACGCCTTTGCCCGCCCATTCGCGGGCGAGGAACTGCGTGAGATTGATCACCGCGGCCTTGGCGGCCGAGTAGGCGACCACGCGCGACAGCGGAATCATCCCGGCCATCGACGCGATGTTGATGATGCTCCCGCGCCCTGCCGCGACCATGCCGGCGCCGAACGCCTGCGACGGCAGCAGTGCCCCACCCACGAGATTCAGGTCGAACACCGTCTGCCACGCGGCTACCGGCAGCTTGCAGAAGTCGCTGCCGGGGGGCAGCGTCGCCTCCGGCTTGTTCCCGCCGGCGGCGTTGACCAGCACGGTCACCGTGCCAAGCCGTTTGGCGATTCCCTCGCTGGCCGCCGTGAGCGAAGCCGCGTCGAGAGCGTCGGCGCTCTGGAACATGGCCGTGCCGCCGCCGGCCTCGATGCGTTTGACGCGCTCGGCGCCGCGCTCGGCGCTGCGGCCAATCACGGCGACCTTGGCGCCAAACGCCGCCAGGGCCTCGGCCATGGCGCCGCCCAGGGCGCCCGTGCCGCCGATAACCGCCGCAACTTCGCCCTCAAGGCTGAACAAATCGGAATGCATGTGTGGTCCCAACAGGTAAAGCGCAATCAAAGGCGGCGCGAACGTCAATTCCCGACCCGTTCCGCGCGGCGAACCGAACATAAAGCAATTGCATGGCGTCGTCGACGCCCGCCGCGCGATTGCACAATTCCCGCGGTGGACAAGCGCAATTCCGGGTGGAGCGTCGGCAAACGTACCGTCGCGCAGCCGGTCATCGACAGATCCAACAATCGCGCAGGCCACGGTCCGCCGTGCGTAATATCGGGGATATTTTGCAAGAATAACCGCCTGAACGCATTGAAGCCGCTGAGTACGATGAACGAGGCGGTGCTATTTCCGGACGCAGGGCTTTGTCCTAGGCTTTTCCTATCATCGCGAGCCTGTTGCGCGGCCGCGACGCCCGCCAAGGCGAGGGCGCTGTCGCTGCGCGCCGAACCCACCAAAAATTCTCACGAGACAAGGTCATGATTGCTGTCGACAAGCTCTCGGCTTCGGTTCGCTCCCGAGACGGCGCCGCGGTTTCGCACGAGCACGAGGCCCTCGCCGCGTCGGTGCGCCGCGCCGTGCGCGAGCAGCTTGTTTGGGACATGCACACGCACCTCTACCCCCCGACGTTCGGCACGCCGGATAGCGGGGTCACGACCTCCGAAGATCCCAAGGGCCTGCTCCTGTGGGGCATCGACGAGCTGCTCACCTACCACTACCTCGTCGCCGAGGTGTTTCGCGTCGTCCCGGCTCGCGTGCTGCCGTACGAAACGTTCTGGAAGATGTCAAAGCGGCACCAGGCCGACCACATCTGGAAGCACCTCTTCCTCGAGCGCTCGCCGGTCAGCGAAGCCTGCCGAGGCGTGCTGACCACGCTCGAACGTCTCGGACTCGACGTCAGCTCGCGCAATCTCGAGAGCTACCGCCGCTGGTTCTCGGAGCAGGATCCCGACCGTCACATCGACCGCGTCATGGAAATCTCCGGCGTCTCGCGGATCACGATGACCAACGC
>JANOIK010001110.1:0-3578 GCA_031407585.1 Planctomycetota bacterium
GCGTGCCCGTGGTGGGTTCAGCGGCGGTCGCAACGGCCTCAGCATCCATTGCGTCTACGCCCAGATCGCGCCAAGCAATGGCGGCGCTGGCCTCCAGCGGCGTCTCGAGCGTCGCGGACCAGGAGGACTCGTTGATCGCACAGACGATGGTCGCGCTCGCCGTGCGGTACACACGCAAGGTGATCGGCTGTTGGCGTTCGACGCGCACGTCAGCGGCATCACCCGGCAGCTCCTGCAGCAGCCGTCGCACGCGCGTCGACTCCTCGTCGAAGGTAAGCGGCAGCAGGTCGCCGCCCTCGACCAGCGTGAGGAAGTCGCGCGCCGCAAGCGCCGCGGCCAGCGGCCGGCGCAGCGCAGCGCCCGTGGGGTAGTTCGGAACATCCATGGCCACCGCGGTCCGCTCGGCGCCGAATGGACTCGCCGCGTCGAACGACGCCAACCGCAGATGGCTCGCTTCGTTGAAGTGCAACTCGCCCGCCGCGGGTGCGTCGAGTACCATGTGGTCGAAGTCGGCGGCGTTATTCACCAGCAAATCGAGCGCGCGCGATTGCAGGCGCTCGTCGGACGCCAATCGTCGCGGTCGCAATGCACACACGCCGGGCGTCGCGGCGAGGGCCGCGAAGTCGACGCCCAGTTCCGACGCCGCCGCGTCGAGAGACGCCCGTCCCGCGAGCGCCTGCCGCAGCCGCTGCGTCGCCTCGGCTCCGGCAAAAAGGTCTTCGGTACACAGCACAAGCTGCCGCCCGCGGGAGCCGGTTTGCACGCGCTCGGCGAGCTTCGCGTAGAAGTCCGTCAGCTCGCGCTGGCGCCAAGTGAGCCATGTCGCACGGAGCGGCCCCGCAAGGAGCTGCCCGCGCTGACGGAATCGCTCGTCCCCGGCGCCGGGCAACGCCGAGCCGGTGTCTTTGGCGAAGCGGGCCATCGTCGCATCGTCGAGCCCCCAAGCAGCGCCGGGAAGAACTCCGTACCCGCGGCCGGACAACTGCAATGCGACGCCGCCGAGGGATGCATGGCCGCCATAGCGAGCGACGAGTTGGTCGACCACCGCGCCAATCTCGCGCTCCACGTCCACGTTGAGCGCATTGTAATGGGCGCCCGCCGCCTTGCCGGCGTGTTGCTCGCGCCAGGTGCGACCGTCGACCGCCACGCACTCGATCCCTGTCACGCGCGGATCGCCTTCGCTTCGCAACCGCTCCAGCTCTGGCAGCGGCGTTGCCAGATCGATCGCGGGAATGATTCGCAAACCTTCGCGATCGAACACGCGCAACAGCGCTTCGACCACATCCTTGCGCAGCGGATCGGCGCCGCTCGATGACAGGGGGCCCGTGTCGTACTTCGGCGACGCGCCCAGGTCGGCGATCGGCGCCAGGGAACTTCCATCGGCCGCGATGCTGAGCACCGCCGCGTTGTAGCCGGCCGCACGAAGCTCCTGCGCCAAGCGATTCGCGGCTTCGAGGTAGGTGCTCCAGCCCTTCACGCTCAAGTTGCTCGTGGGATCGAGTTCCTCGGCGCCGCCCAGGCAGTCGGCGAACCGCGGCAGGCTCAGATACGCGGCGACGAGCCGGTCGTTCGTCGGCGTCGCGTCGGCAACGCCCGTTACCGGCTCGGCGGGAAGCGTCTCGCGGCGTCCAAGCCGAATGGCGCCGTACGCCGCGGGATGCACGGTCGATTGATTCGCCAACAACAAGATCGGCGACGCGGTGCGCGGCCAGAACACAATGCGGTGGTGCTCCACGCCGGCGGCGTCGGCGCTCGTCGAGTCCAGCCGCCGGTCCACGAACACGCCCGCCTCGCGGCCGAACGCCATCGCACGCCCCGCGGCGTCGGGTTCGATGATGCTGACGGCCAGTTGCTGCGGCGCCCCGGCCGGCAGGTCGATCTCGACGATGTGCGGCTGCCCTACCTCGTGAATCGCCAGCGGGTACGCTTGCCAACTCGCATCCGCGCCCGCCAGCGGTGCGGGCAGCTCGACGTAACGGCCGGCTGGCGACTTCCGCGCGTCAAGCTTCACGTTGCCCAGCGACCGCGGCGTCGAGAGGACCGGCAAGCGATCCAGCTGCGTCCACTCGGGCACGCGCTGCCACCACTTGGGGTTGGCGGGGTCGATGGTTTGAATCGTTTGCCACTTTCCCGTGAGACGCGGAAGCCGCGCCGCGGGGTCGATGACCACGAACTCCACGTCGCGCGCCGCGGCGGGGGGCTTCTGCTGCCAGAGTTGCAGCTTGCTGGCGAGCCCCGCGTGCGTGCGCAGGACGAGCGACAGGCGATAGGCGCCTTCCGCGGCCGGCGTTGGAATCTCGAGTTCGAGCGGCGCGTTGGCCGTCGCATCGAACGGCGCCGTCGTTTCCCAAAGCACGCGCGCGTCGGCCGTGTCGCGCATTTGAGCGACAAGCGTGAGCGGCTCCGCGCCCGCGACGCCCCCGAGCACCGGCTGCACGGTGATGGGGAACGGCTCGCTGGGGCTGAACACCAAATGGTTGCGGTCGAAACGCACGCGAAGGTTGTCGCCCGGCGCTCGCTGGACAAGCAGAAAGCCGCCCTGCTCGTCGAGCGGCGTGCGGAACGGCGCCGCGGCCAACTCGCCGAGCGGCACGGTGATGTCTTTGGCGTCGGGATGGGCGGCGTTCTTGAGCCGCACGGTGAGCAGCGTCGTCGAGTCGCCCCGCACGGTCACGTCGCAACCGTCGAACGCCCGCGCGACCAGTGGCGCCACCAGCACTTCGTTCTCCACGAGCCGGAGGGCCGCGGCTTCGTCGGCCTCAATCCCCAACGGCTGCATTTCGGTGAGCGTGGCGCCGGGAGCGCTGATGGCGCCGTTCCACGTTTGAGCCGCCTGCGGTCCGCCGCCCCACGCCACGCGCAGCCGGAAGTCCACGTCTTCGGCCGCCGCGACGCCCGCGCACGGCGCCGCCCACGACGCCATCGCTATGCACGCGGCGATCGCCCATGCCTTCATCGGACTTCCGTGTCCGATCATAGGAAGAGAGTCCTGAAGCGCGCACCGGCATCAGCGCCAGCAAATGCAAGTGTCGCGCGGCTCGAGATCGAGGGGCGGATTGTAGGAATGCCCTCGCGCTGCTACCAGAGCAGCTTGCGGGGGCCTAAGTGCCGGAAATACCGCGAGTTGCGACGGAGAAATCGTCGCGTTCGGGCGCCTCCTCCAGCATCGCTAGCAGTTCGACGACGGCGTCGCGGCAGCGTTCGGCCACTTCGTTGGCTTCCCAGCGGTCGTCCGGCTTCACGAAAAGTTCGACGCCGTCGGGCGGCGTGAGATGCAGCATCCACTCAGGGGTTCGCAGCGCGACTTCGCCGTCCGCGCCCCGCGCTACGACGAACGGCCGCGGCGTCGCCTCGTCGGCCAAGAGGTTGGCAACGGACTTTTCGACGACTCCATCCGCGCCGCACCAAGTCGCAAGCGTTTCGTGAAGGTCCCGCGGCGTCGCCAAAGCCGACCAACGTGGCGCGGCCGGCGTGCCGCCCATCGCGGACGTCGGCGCCCGCAGCAAGCACGGCACGTGCAGCCGCTCGCCGTAGAGGCGGCGGTCGTCGGCGCCGACGACGCCATGCTCGCCCAACGC
>JANOIK010001123.1:0-3926 GCA_031407585.1 Planctomycetota bacterium
GAGCTCGGCACGCCGCCCACGCATCCCGAGCTGCTCGATTGGCTCGCTCTTTGGCTCATCGACCACGACTGGAAACTCAAGTCGCTGCACGAGTTAATCATGACTTCGAGCACGTACCAAATGTCCTCGGCGGGCGACAAGGCCGCGCTCGCCGTCGATCCGCTCAACGACCTCTTCTGGCGATTCGACATGCGGCGGCTCGACGCGGAGGAAATCCGCGACGCCACGCTCGCGGTCACGGGGCAGCTCAACACCGAGATGTACGGCCCTGGATTCTTCGCGGAACTGCCCGAGGAGGTGCTGGCCACGCAGTCGCGCCCCGGCGACGGTTGGGGCAAAGCGTCGCCCGAGGACGAACGTCGCCGCAGCATCTACATCCACGTGAAGCGATCGCTGCTGCATCCGCTGCTCACGGCCTTTGATTTTCCCGACGTCGATGGCACGTGCGAAGCCCGCTTCATGACCGTACAGCCGGGCCAGGCCCTCGCGCTGCTCAACGGCGATTTCTTCCACGAGCAGGCCGGAGTCCTCGCCGACCGCGTCGTGGCCGAGGCGGGCGATCAACCGCGAGACCAAGTTGCGCACGCCGTGCAACTCGCGCTCGGCCGCGCCGCGACGGAGGAGGAAATCGCCGACGGCCTCGCACTCTTGAAGCAGCTCAGGCAAGAGCGAGGCCAAGACCCACGCGAGGCCCTCCGCTACTGGTGCCTCACCGTCCTCAACCTCAACGAATACGTTTTCTTGGACTAGTTACCTCTCCTTTGCGTTCTTTGCGCCTTTGCGTGAGGCCCTCCCCATGAATAACTTCTGCGGACGAACCCGACGCGAATTCCTCTGGGAAACCGGCTGCGGCTTCGGCGCCACCGCCCTCGCCTCGCTCCTCACCGCCGACAACTTCTTCGGCGAGGCCGCTTCAGCGGCCGGGCTCACGGTCGCCAACCCCCTTTCGCCGCGCGCGTCGCAATTCGCACCACGCGCCAAGAGCGTCATCTTCCTCTTCATGTACGGCGGCCCCAGCCACATCGACACCTTCGACTACAAGCCCGACATGGTCGGCATGGACGGCAAGACCGTCGACGTGCCCACGTTCGGCCGCGGCGGCAAGAAGCCCGGCGGACGCATCGTCGAGCCGCGTTGGAAGTTCAAGCAGTACGGCCAGTGCGGCAAGTGGATCAGCGACCTGTTCCCGCACCTCGGCGGCTGCGTCGACGACATCGCGTTCCTGCACTCGATGACTGCGGAATCGCCAATCCACGGTTCGGCCATGTTCATGATGAACTCGGGCCGCCTGCAGAGCGGCCACCCGGCGCTCGGCTCGTGGGTGAACTACGGCCTCGGCTCAGTCAACAAGAACCTCCCGGGGTTCGTCGTGATGCTCGACCGCACCGGCGGGCCCATCAGCGGCGCCAAGAACTGGTCGAGCGGCTACATGCCGGCGACCTACGCGGGCACGACCTTCCGCGTGGAGGGTTCGCCGATCAACGACCTCTCGCTGCCCGAGGGCATGACGCGGCCGCTGCAGCGAGACCTGCTCGATTCGCTCGCCGCGATGAACGGCCGCCATCACGCGGCGCGACCCGACCAGTCCGACCTCGCCGCGCGCATCGCCAGCTACGAGCTTGCGTACAAGATGCAGGAGCACGCGCCCGACGCGGTCGATCTGAGCCAGGAAACGCAGGCCACCCGCGACTTGTACGGCGTCGACAACGAGCGCACGCACGACTTTGGCACGCGGTGCCTGCTCGCCCGGCGGCTCGTCGAGAGGGGCGTCCGCTTCATCCAAGTCTACAGCGGCGGCTCGCACAACGACGCCAATTGGGACGCCCACGGCGATTTGGTCGTGAACCACGAGAAGCACGCCGGCGCCACGGATCAGCCGATCGCGGCGCTGCTGACGGATCTCAAGCAGCGTGGCCTGCTCGACGAAACGCTGGTCGTGTGGGGCGGCGAGTTCGGCCGCCAGCCCACGGCGGAGTACAGCGTCGGCACGGGCCGCGACCACAATTCGTACGGCTTCACAATGTGGGCGGCCGGGGGCGGGCTCCGCGGCGGCGTCAGCATCGGCTCGACCGACGAGATCGGCTCCAAGGCCGTTGACGACCCCATGCACGTCAAACGCCTGCATGCTACGCTGCTGCATCAACTCGGCCTCGACCCCAACCACTTCAGCTACTTCTTCCGCGGCCTGGAGCAGAAGCTCGTCGGCGTAGAATCGGTCGAGCCGATCCATCAGATCATTGCTTGAGCGGACACTGGCGGAGGAGATTCGCGCAGAGACGCAGAGGCGCGGAGAAGAGGAAGAGAGAAATCGGAGAGAAAGAATCTGATCTGTCTTTTTGCTTCTTTATATTTCATTTCTCTGCTCCCCCTCTGCGTCTCCGCGCGAAATCCTAGCTGCGAATTAGGAAACACGATGCCACTCAAAGGTCGAGTCGCGCTGGTGACCGGCAGCTCGCGCGGGCTGGGAAAGGCGATCGCCCTCGAGCTCGCCCGATGCGGCGCCCGCGTGGCGATGAATTACGCCAATTCGCGCGAGACGGCCGAGCGCGCCTATCGCGAACTCGCCGCCGTGTCGGCCGACTCGTGCCTCGTGGGCGGGGACGTCACGGACCCCGCATCGGTCGATCGCCTCTGCCGCGAGGTTGCCGAGAAGCTCGGCCCCATCGACATCCTGGTGGTCAACGCCACCTGCGTGCAGCCGCTGAAGCCCATCGAGGAATACGACTGGGCGTTTTTCCAGACGATGCTCGACTTCTTCGTGAAGAGCCCCGTGCTGCTCACCAAGGCATGCCTGCCGCACATGAAAGAGCAGCGGTGGGGCCGCATCATCCACATCACCAGCGAAGTCTTTACCATGGGCTGGGCGAATTTCTCCGCCTACGCCGCCGCGAAGGGCGGCCAGACCGGACTGGCCCGCAGCAACGCCCGCGAGTTCGCGCCCTTCGGCATCACGGTGAATATGATCGCCCCGGGGTGGATCCCCGTCGAACGCCACGCCGATGATCCACAATCGGCCAAGGACGCCTACGTCGCCGAGATCCCCGCCGGCCACTTCGGGACGCCCGCCGACGTCGCCACGGCGGTCGCGTATTTTGCCAGCGAAGCGGCCGGCTTCGTCACCGGCCAATGCACCCACGTCAACGGCGGCCACACCGTGGCCTAAGAAATCCGCTAGGGGAGGGATTCCCGCCGCCCCTGCCCTGGCGACAAGAAGCAATGGAAAATCTCGGACCGCACGTCCTGCCGACTCTCGAAACACGCATCCACGGCGACTTTGTCGACTGGCTCGCCGCAGCCAACGGCTCAATCGCCGTCACCACCTACAACTCGGGCAAACTCGCGCTCATCTCAGCTGCGAACGGCCGCCTCGACATGCAGATCGCACGCCACGTGCGACCCATGGGCATCGCCTACGACGCCGGCCGGCTCGCTATAGCGACGCGCGATCGGATCTTCGTGTGGCGCGCAGCGAGTGAAGCCCAGGACGCACATTTCGAACTGTCCGCGACGCACATCACAGGCCGCCTTGACGCGCACGAACTCGCCTTCGACGCCCGCGGCCTGGTCTTCGCCAACACGCGGTTCAATTGCGTGGCTCGCCCGAGCGACCGCACAAACTTCCGCCGCAGTTGGACGCCCGCTTTCATCGGCGCCCCAGAGCGACCGCCCAAAGACTGCTGCCACCTCAATGGAATTGGCATTCGCCGCGGACGCGTCGCCGCCGTGACCGCGTTCTGCATGGGCGACCAGCCGCAAAGCTGGCGCGGCGCCGAGCGTTTCACCAGCGGCGTGCTACTCGAAGTGCCCAGCGGAGCGCGGCTCGCCGCAAATCTCTGTTTGCCCCATTCGCCCCGCTGGAACGCCCGCGGCTGGTGGTTCTGCAACTCCGGAGAGGGAACGCTCTGCCGCATCGCGGCTCCCAACGT
>JANOIK010001154.1:0-7150 GCA_031407585.1 Planctomycetota bacterium
CCCTCCGACCTCAAGCCTACGGCCTACAGCCTTCTTCATGCCCGCTTCCGACATCATCATCAAAGGCGCCCGCGAGCACAACTTGCGCAGCGTCGACGTCCGGCTCCCCCGCAACCAGCTCATCTGCCTCACCGGCGTCTCGGGCAGCGGCAAGAGCTCGCTCGCCTTCGACACGCTCTACGCCGAAGGCCAGCGCCGGTACGTCGAAAGCCTGAGCACCTTCGCCCGCCAGTTTCTGGGCCAGATGCCCAAGCCCGACGTCGACCACATCAGCGGACTGTCCCCCTCGATCTCGATTTCGCAAAAATCATCCGGCAACAATCCGCGGTCGACCGTCGGCACGATCACCGAGATTTACGATTTCCTCCGCGTGCTCTACGCACGCGTGGGCCAGGGGCACTGCCCCCAATGCGGCGCCGTGATCACGGCCCAAAGTCGCGAGCAGATCATCGGCCGCATTGAAGCCCTTCCCGCGAAAACGAAGTTCGCTCTCCTCGCGCCGGTCGTCCGCCGCCAGAAGGGCGAGTTCAAGGACCTGTTCGAGGACCTGCTCAAGCAAGGATTCGTCCGGGCGCGCGTCGACGGCCGCATCGTCCAGCTTACCGACGACCTGTCGCTCGACCGCCAGATGCGGCACGACATCGAGGTGGTGATCGACCGCCTCGTCGCCGGTCCCACGATCCGCACGCGCCTTGCCGAAGCCGTGGAGCTCGGCCTCAAGCTCGGCGAAGGCAACCTCATCATCGCGACGGACGACGCCCTACCTGTAGGCGATTCTCTCCGAGAATCGCAGTCGGCCGCGCAGCGACCGACCAGCGACGACGAAACCGACGACGCAGAGCCGACCGCCGCACCGACCGCGCGCACCAAGCGCCGCAACATCCCCAGCGGCCAACCCGGCGATCTCACCCTCAGCGCCGACTACGCCTGCAACGCCTGCGGCCTTAGCTTCCAGCCACCGACGCCGCAGCTCTTCAGCTTTAATAGCCCGCAGGGCATGTGCCCCTCGTGCGACGGCCTGGGCGACATGTTCAGCTTCGACCCCGCGAAGCTCGTCCCCGATCCCACCAAGTCCTTCGCCACCGGCGCCATCGAGCTCGTCGGCCCCTGGGCCGACCTCGGTCGCTGGAAGCGCCACATCTACGCCGGCGTCGCTGAGACGATGGACCGCAAGCTGGGCCTCGGCGACGACTATTTGCTCGAAACGCCCTGGGAGAAACTCACCGAAGCCCAGCGGCGCATCTGGCTCTGGGGCACGGAGAACGAGCACATCACCTTCACGTGGCGGGCCGGCAAGAACTCGCAGAAATACGGCGGCACGTTCGACGGCATCATCCCCGAGCTGCTCGAGCGTTATCGCACCGCTAAGGCCAAGTCGCTCATCGCGAAGCTCGAAAGCTTCATGAACGTCATCGGCTGCCCCGACTGCGCGGGCGAGCGGCTCAACCCACAGGCCCGGGCCGTCAAACTCACAAGCAGCGATCCCGCGTTCGCCGATCAACCGGCGCGCACGCTCCCCGAAGTCGGCAAGCTCCCCATTTCCGAAGCGGCCACGTTCTTCACGGGCCTCACGCTCGACGACACGCAGCAGAAAATCGCCCACGAAGCGCTCAAGGAAATCCGCGGCCGGCTCGGCTTCCTCGCCGATGTGGGGCTCGATTACCTAAGCCTCGCGCGCACGGCGCCAACGCTCTCCGGCGGCGAGTCGCAGCGCATCCGTCTCGCGGGTCAGGTCGGCTGCGGCCTGGTCGGCGTCCTCTACATTCTCGACGAACCCTCGATCGGCCTTCACCCGCGCGACAACGAGCGGCTGCTCGGCACGCTCGAACGGTTGCGCGATCTCGGCAACACAGTCATCGTCGTCGAGCACTACGAAGACACGATGCGAGCCGCCGACCACATCATCGACTTCGGCCCCGGCCCCGGCGTGCGCGGCGGGCTCGTCGTGGGTGAAGGCACGGCGGAGCAAATCGCGAAGAAGAAGGACAGCGTCACCGGAGCGTTTCTCAGCGGCAAACGCAAGATTGAGGTGCCAAAGACCAGGAGAATTTCTTCCGGCCCCCTCCCCTCGGCGGGGAGGGATGGGGAGGGGGGAATCCCCTCCAATGGATCACCCACTCGCAAGGCATCACCCCTCCCTAACCCTCCCCTTCAAGGGGAGGGAACCGGAAGGAACGTATTGCGCATCATCGGCGCACGCCACAACAACCTCAAAAACATCGACGTCGAAATCCCCCTCGGCGCCTTCGTGTGCGTCACCGGCGTCTCGGGCAGCGGCAAGAGTTCGCTGGTCAACGACATCGTCAGCGAGTCGCTGCTCCGCGACCTCATGGGCGGCAAGGGCCTTCCCGGCGCGCACGATCGCATCGAGGGCCTGGAGCATCTCGACAAGCTCATCGCCATCGACCAGTCGCCCATCGGCCGCACGCCGCGCTCGAACCCCTCGACCTACATCAAGGTCTTCGACGAAATCCGCGACCTCTACGCGCAGCTTCCCGAGTCGAAGCGCCGGGGGTACAAGCCGGGGCGATTCAGCTTCAATGTCGTCGGCGGCCGGTGCGAGGCGTGCAGCGGCAATGGCTCGACGAAGCTCGAGATGGATTTTCTGGCGGACGTGTGGATCAGCTGTCCCGTATGCCAGGGCCACCGGTTCAACCACGAGACGCTGCAGGTCCACTTCAAGGGCGCGTCGATCGCCGAAGTCTTGGAGATGGACATCCAGCAGGCGCTCGACCATTTCGAGAACGTGCCGCAGATCAAGGACAAGCTCGCGACGCTGCACGCGGTCGGCCTCGACTACATGAAGCTGGGGCAACCCTCGCCCACGCTCTCCGGCGGCGAGGCCCAACGCATCAAGCTCGCCCGCGAGTTGGTGAAGAAGTCCACCGGCCGCACGCTCTACTTGCTCGACGAGCCGACGACCGGCCTGCACTTCGCCGACATCGAGCTGCTGCTGAAGGTGCTGCACGACTTCGTCGACGCCGGCAACACGGTGCTGGTGGTCGAGCACAACCTCGATGTGATCAAGACCGCCGACTGGGTGATCGACATCGGCCCCGAAGGCGGCAAAGGCGGCGGCGAGGTGGTCGTTGCGGGTACGCCCGAGGAAGTGGTCGAGTATGAGCAAAAGTCGATTTCTGATTTAGGATTTAGGATTTCTGATTTGGAGGAAAAGAAACTAACTAGCAAGAAGAATGCATCGGCGGCAGCCAATCATAAATCCGAAATCATATATCATAAATCCGCTCTTACCTCTCACACCGCCCGGACACTCGCCCCCTACCTCAACGGCGGCCACATCCCCACTGCCCCCCGCGAGAAGCGCAAGGCCGTACCCGCGGCCACGCACATCACAGTGCGCGGCGCGCGGATGCACAACCTGCGCAATGTCGACGTCGACATCCCCCGCGACGAAATGACCGTCTGCTGCGGCCCCAGTGGCAGCGGCAAGACCTCGCTCGCCATGGACACGATCTATGCCGAGGGTCAGCGGCGCTTCGTCGAATCGCTCTCCAGCTACGCTCGCCAGTTCGTGGGGCAGCTCCAGAAGCCGGCCGTCGAACATATCGAGGGCCTGTCGCCCGCGATCGCCATTGAGCAGCGCACCGCCGGCCACACGCCGCGCAGCACCGTCGGCACGGTCACGGAAATTTACGACTACTTCCGCATCCTCATGTCGCGGCTCGGCCAAATGTATTGCCCCGAGTGCGACACGCCCGTCGGCACGCAGTCACCCGACGAGATTATCGCCGCCGTGCTCGCGGAGCCCGATGGCACGAAGGCCTACATCATGGCGCCGGTGGAGCTGGCCCAGGGCGAGCAGCACGAGCACCTGTGGGCGAAGCTCAAGGCCGACGGCTACCAACGCGTGCGCGTCGACGGCGTGACGCACGATCTCGGCGAGATCCCCACGATCGACCGCCGCCGGCATCACGACGTCGAAGTGATCATCGACCGCGTGACCATTCGCAAAGACGCCCGAGCGCGCCTGGCCGATAGCATCGAGAACGCCCTCGCTCTCGGCCGCGGCATCATGCATCTCGCCGTGGTGCTCGACGGACAAACTGAAGATCGCTGGCCGGTGAAGGTCCACAGCCAGCATCTGGTGTGCAGCACGTGCAGCCGCAGCTTCGAGCCGCTCTCGCCGCATCACTTCTCATTCAACAGCCCGCTCGGTTGGTGCAAAGCGTGCGAAGGCCTCGGCGTGGAAGTCGGCGCCAACCCCGCCGCACTGTTCCGCAGCATGCAGATGACGCTCGCCGAGGGCGCCGTGCTCGTGTGGCCCAGCGTCCAGCAGCCACTGTTCGCCGCGATGCTCGAGACGCTCCACGCCCGCACGGGCCTGCCGCTCGACGTGCCGTTCGCAAAGCTCTCGCCGCGGCACCGACGGATGGTGCTGTATGGTGCGGGGGAGGAGTGGTTCGAAGTTGCGAGCAGCGAGCAGCGAGTAGCGAGTTCCGGAAAGAAGAAAGCGGATGTATTGCCGTCGCTCACAACTCTCAACTCGCAACTCGCAACTTTCCGATTCCAATACAAGGGCCTCTACCCCGCGCTCGAAGAAGCCTCGCGGCTCTCGCCGCGCCTGCGCGGGCGGCTGGAGCATTTGGTCGATGAGATCGAGTGCAGCCAGTGCGCCGGCAGTCGGCTGCGCGACGACTCGGCGGCGTCGCGCTTCCAGAGCCGCACGATCGACGAGTACGGCCGTCTGCCGCTCGCCGAGTTGCTCGCGGTCGTCGACGGCTGGAAGCTGCCCGCGCCAGAGAAGAAAATCGCCGGCGAGCTCGTGCGCGAGATCGCCAATCGGCTCACGTTCCTCGTGGACGTGGGGCTCGAGTACCTCACCATCGGCCGCAGCGCCCCGACGCTCTCAGGCGGGGAATCGCAGCGTATCCGCCTCGCCTCGCAAGTCGGCAGCGGCCTCTGCGGCGTGCTCTACGTGCTCGACGAACCGACGATCGGCCTCCACCCGCGCGACAACACGCGGCTCATCGGCGCGCTCCACAAGCTGCGCGATCTCGGCAACACGCTCTTGGTGGTCGAGCACGACCGCGACGTCATCGCCGGCGCCGACGGCCTGCTGGACTTTGGCCCCGCCGCCGGCCGCCTCGGCGGCGAGATCGTCGCCCGGGGCACGCCCGACGCCGTGAGCAAGAAGCGCGGCAGCGTGACGGGTCCGTATCTCAGCGGGAAGAAGGCCATTCCGGTGCCGACGAATCGGCGGGGTTCGACCGCCGCAGAGTCGTCGTTAGCCGCGACGCGGCAGCGGAGCGCGGCGAAGCGCGGACGCGGTGCCGCTGGGGTCGGAGACGACCCGGCTCGCTCGGGAACTCGCAACTCGCAACTCGCAACTCGCAACTCGCTCCGCATCGTCGGCGCTCGGCACAACAACCTCAAGAACATCAACGTCGCCATCCCGCTCGGCACGCTCACCGCCGTCACCGGCGTGTCCGGCAGCGGCAAGAGCTCGCTCGTCGAGGACGTGCTCTACAACCAGCTCGCGCGCCAGCTGCATCGTGCGAAGACGATCCCCGGCGCCCACGACGCCATCCACGGCGTCGAGCTCATCGACAAGATCATCCGCGTCGACCAGCGCCCGCTGGGCAACACACCCTCGTCGAACCCGGCGACCTACACCGGCGTGTTCGACCTCATCCGCGAGCTGTTCGGCCAACTGCCCGAGGCGAAGCTCCGCGGCTACTCGGCACGGCGGTTCAGCTTCAACGTGGCCGGCGGCCGCTGCGAGGACTGCGAAGGCGCCGGTCAGAAATGCATCGAGATGCACTTCCTGCCCGACGTCTGGGTCGACTGCGACACGTGCGGCGGCCGTCGCTACAACCAGGAAACGCTCGACGTGCTGTATCGCGGCAAGTCGATTTCGGATGTGCTGCTCATGTCCTGCCGCGAGGGGCGCGATCTGTTCGAGAACATCCCGAAGATCCGCAAGATCCTGCAAACGCTCTGTGACGTGGGGCTCGACTACGTCGCCCTTGGCCAAAGCGCCGCGACGCTCTCCGGCGGCGAGGCCCAGCGCGTGAAACTGGCCGCCGAACTCGCTCGCCCCGACACGGGCCGCACGCTCTACGTGCTCGACGAGCCGACGACCGGCCTGCACTTCGACGACATCGCAAAACTGCTCGACGTCCTCCACCGGCTGGTCGACCTCGGCAACACGGTTGTGGTGATCGAGCACAACCTCGACGTCATCAAGCAGTGCGACTGGCTCATCGACATCGGCCCCGAAGCAGGCGCCGGCGGCGGCAGCGTGGTGGGACAAGGCACGCCGGAGCAGCTTGTTGGTCAGATTTCTGATTCAGGATTTATGATTTCTGATGTTAAGGGAAAGAAGAAGTCGGCCGCCAAACCGCGGGCCAAGGCATCGGCGACAGCAAATCAGAAATCAGAAATCCTAAGTCATAAATCCCACACCGCCCTCGCCCTCGCCCCCATCCTCGCCGCCGGCCCGCACGCGGAGCGCAAACCCTACGACTTCGCCGCCGCGGAGGTCAAGCGCAAGACGGACCTCGACATCGCCGACCTCGGCCGCGAGGTCGCCATGCCGTGGGAGACCAACGGCCAGAAGTGGCACACGCGCGATCGCACCGCCCGCAGCGGCGCCGCGTCGCGCTGGGACGGCCGCATTCTCGCCGAAGTCGTCGGCCGCATCGAAAAGGTTCCTGGCACCTTTTCGGCGACCGACTGGACCAATCGCACGATCGTCGAGATCGCCGCCGCCAAGAAAAGCGACGGCTGGTTCTTCCACGCCATCACCGGCGAGCCTTGGCTCGTGAAGCTCAAGTTCCGCACCGCCAAGCGCACCTTCGACCGCGACAAGCTCGCCGAGTCGCTCGCGCTCAAGCCGCTGAACGACATCCCCGAGATCGAAGCCTACGGTCACGGCCCACGCGTAAAGTGCAAAAATCTCCGCGGGCCGTTTCAGGAAGTTCAGATCGCCGCACACAGTTGGGAGGAAATCGACACGCCCGCCTTCTGGGAGTTTCTCGACCTGGCCATCGCCGGCTTCGGCAAGTTCACCGAGCGCGTCGGCAAGAGCCCCGAGGACGTGATGCCGTGGAAGGTGCTCGGCCGCAAGTGGCACCTCAGCCGCAAAGGCTTCCCGCCCGGCAAGAAAGTCGACTGGCCTCAGGAAACG
>JANOIK010001175.1:0-4947 GCA_031407585.1 Planctomycetota bacterium
TTCGGGGTCGCCGTACACTTCGCTGGTCGACGCCTGCAGCACCTTCGCCCGGCAGCGGCGCGCGAGGCCGAGCATGTTGATCGCCCCCAGCACCGACGTCTTCATCGTCTTGATGGGGTTGTATTGGTAGTGACCCGGAGACGCGGGGCACGCCAAGTTGTAAACCTCGTCCACCTCGAGAAAGACCGGCAGCGTCACGTCGTGCCGAATCAGGTCAAAATTTGGTCGGTCAAGCAAATGCAAGACATTCGACTTCTGGCTCGTGAAGAAATTGTCGAGACAGATGACGTCGTGCTCCTGGTCGACGAGCCGCTCGCACAGGTGAGAGCCGAGAAAACCGGCGCCGCCGGTGACCAAGATGCGTTTGATGCGCGACATAGGGCGGTGCGAGGCTCGTAGTGCGAGGAGAGATTGCGGAAACACGTATGATGATAACTGCCGGCGCGGGGATCGAAAACATTGCCTGCGCCAGTTGTGGGCAGGTACAATCGCAAGTCAATGACGAGCGGCGCACCGCATGGCCTAATTGCTGGGCAATTCCAGTCGCGTCGGATGGGGCCCGACGCCTTGGAATTACGGGACGCACTCGTCAAGTTCTCATCTTACGCGGTGCGCTGTCGACCGGTCTCAAAAGCCGGCGAAGCGCGTACGGCTGCGCGAACGCGCAAAGGGCGTTTTTCATGCGACGACGAGGATTCACGTTGGTCGAGCTGCTGGTGGTCATTGCTATCATCGGCGTACTGGTCGCCCTGCTGCTGCCCGCGATCCAAGCCGCCCGCGAAGCGGCCCGGCGGACCCAGTGCAAGAACAACATCAGGCAAATGTCGATCGGGTTTTTGAATCATGAGATCGCCCACGGCCATCTACCCACGGGCGGCTGGGGGTTTTACTGGGTGGGAAATCCTGACGGCGGCTTCGGCAAGAATCAGCCCGGCGGATGGTGTTACAACATTCTGGCATTCATCGAGCAACCCGCGCTTCGCGCCAACGGCAAAGGCATTTCAGATCCCGTGCAGAAAGAGGCAGCGCTGAAAATCACCGTGACGTCTCTGTTGCCAATCTTCAACTGTCCGACCAAGCGTCCCCTTCGACGCTATCCGATGACGCCGCGAACACCGAACTACATCGCCTACAACTTGCAATCCTGCAGCTCTGACACCAACTGTGAAGTGGCCCGCAACGATTACCGCGTCAATGCCGGCAACCTCGGTCCAGGCGACGTCCCAGGGCCAACGCAGTTTGAGTCGCCAAGCACGTATTTTGGCAGCGACGCTTTCAATACCCAGTCCGGGATTTGCTTCCGTCAGAGCACCATTCGCATCAAGGAGATTGTCGACGGAACCAGCAGTACCGCCATGGTTGGTGAGAAAGCGATGGATCCCGCGCATTATGAAAGCGGCGCCCAGGGGATTGATGACCAGTGCGTGTTCACGGGGCACGATCGCGACAATGTCGGATATACGGGCAAAAGTGCGGGCCTCGTTCCGCTGCAAGACGCTGCTGACATCAACGGCAGTGACGGAGCCTACCGATTTGGCAGCGCCCACGTGACCGCCTTCAACATGGCGTTCTGCGACGGCTCGGTGCATACCGTCACCTACGATGTGGATCCCGACGTTTTCTTCCTCAACGGCGGTCGCGACGACGGAAAGTAACGCGCAAGCCCTGGGGACGGTGGGATCGGCATTATCGGGATGCAAAACCTCAAGCCCGCGCCGGTTCGCGCCGGTGGCGGAAATTGCCATTGCCGGCTCCGCCGCCGCTCGAGGGCCGCGGGCGGCTCACCTGGGCTGCAATGCATCCTGTCCCGAGCAGCGCTTCGACGCGCTCGCGCAGCTCCGATTGCAGATCAACGCCCTGCCAGCCGCTTTCGATCTGTACTTGGGCGCCGCTGACGAGCTCAAGCTGCAGCTTCAGCTTCTTCCCGCCGGGATAGCCGCGCAGAATCTCGCGTAGCTGCTCTAGCCCGCGCTCGCCGTGCTTCGCTTCGTTCACGCGAATCACCAGCCCGCTAGTGAAACGTTCCGGCAGCGCCGCCAGCGGAATCAGCTCGTCGACGATGACGTTCACTTCCTCGGCCCCCGGGCGGCGGTCGATCTTGCCGCGGATCGCGAGGATCGCGTCGGCCTGCACGAGTGCTCCGTGCTCGGCAAACTGCTCAGGCCACAGGATGCACCGCGTGATGCCGTCGAGGTCCTCGAGGTCCCACATCGCGTACTTCGTGTGGACGCTGCCGGGACGCGGATTCTTCGTGTGCGAAAACTTGATCGCGGCGAGCATTCCGCCCAGCATGATCTCATCGCGGTGGGCGAGGCTGGCCAGCGACTTGGCCGAGTGGGTGCAGTACGTGCGCAGCGTCGTTTCGAACTCCGCCAGCGGATGGCTCGAAAGGTAATAGCCCAACACTTCCTTCTCCTGGTTGAGCCGCTCCTTCTCGCCCCACGGCGGCACGTCCGGCAAAGTCGTCGCCGCGGCCGTGCTCGTGGCGTCGTCCTCGTCGTCGCCGAACAGACCCTTCTGGCCCGAACGCCGATCGGCGGCCGCCGCGGCGCCGCTCTGCAGCGCGCGATCGAGCACCGCCATGCAGGCCGCGCGATTGGGCGCCAAGGCGTCGAACGCCCCGGCCTTCACCAGCGCCTCGATCGCCGCGCGGTTGCATGTCTGTGCATCGACGCGCTCGCAAAAGTCGAACATGCTCGTAAACGGTCCGCCCGCGACGCGCGCCGCGACAATCGCCTCCGCCGCGGCGCCACCGCACGCCTTGATCGCACTCAACCCGAAGTGAATCTTCCCGGCCGCGACCTTGAAGTCGGCCTCGCACTGGTTGACGTCCGGCGCCACGACGTCGATGTTCATCCGCCGGCAGTCTTCAATGTGCTCGACCAGCGCATCCTTGCTCTTGAAGTTCCGCCCCGGAATGTCGCACGACAACAGCGCGCCCATGAACTCGACCGGGTAATGCGCCTTGAGATACGCCGTCATGTACGCGATGAGCGCGTACGCGGTGCTGTGGGATTTGTTGAAGCCGTAGCCCGCGAACTTCTCGATCATCCCGAACAGCTCGGCGGACTTCGATTCCTTGAGCCCCTGCGCCTTGGCCCCCGCGATGAACTCCTCGCGAAACCGCGCGATGATCGGCAGCTTCTTCTTGCTGATGGCCTTGATGCACGTGTAAGCGTTCGACAGCGCGATGCCGCCCAGCCGGTTGATGATCCGCATGACCTGCTCTTGGTACACCATCACGCCGTGCGTCTCGGCCAGGATGTCCTCGGTCACCTCGTGCGGGTACTCGGCCTTTTTGCGGCCGTGCTTCACCTCGATGTACTGGTCGACCATGCCGCCCTCGAGCGGTCCGGGGCGGTAGAGCGCATTCGTGGCGATGATGTCTCGGAAGTGGTCGGGCTTCATCCTCTGCAGCAGGTCGCGAATGCCGCCGCTTTCGAGCTGGAAGATGCCCTTGGTCTCGCCGCGGCACAGCAGGTCGAACGTCGGCTGGTCGTCGAGCGGGAACTGGTAGGGGTCGATCTTCTCGCCGCGCGATTGCTGGATGAGCGTCACGCTGCGGGCGAGGATTGTGAGATTCCGAAGGCCGAGAAAGTCCATCTTCAACAGGCCCGCGGCCTCGACGTCGCCCATCGCCCACTGCGTGATGACTTCGGTCTTGCCCTTCACCTTCTGCAGCGGCACGTATTCATCGACCGGCTTCTCGGCGATCACCACCGCCGCCGCGTGCGTGCCGACGTTGCGAGCCAAGCCCTCGATCTTGCGAGCCAGATCGATTAGCTCGCGAATCTCGGGGTCCGCGTCGTAGGTTTTCTTGAGTTCGTCGCTCTGCTCCAGCGCCTTGGCGATCGTGATGCCCAGCTGGTCAGGCACCATCGCCACGATCGCATCGACGCGAGGAATCGGCATGCTCAGCGTGCGCCCCACGTCGCGAATCGCCGCCCGCGCCGCCAGCGTGCCGAACGTGCCGATCTGCGCCACGTTCGCTTCGCCGTACTTCTCCTTGACGTACTGAATGACCTCGCCGCGGCGCTCCTTGCAGAAGTCGATGTCGATATCCGGCGCCTCGAGCCGGCTCTCGTCGAGAAACCGCTCGAAGAGCAGGTCGTAGTCCAGTGGGCACACGTGGCTGAGGTGCAGCGCGTAGCACACGAGCGATCCCACGCCCGAGCCGCGCGCCGTGCAGGGAATGTCGCGCTCGCCGGCGAATCGCACGAAATCCCACACGATGAGAAAGTAGTCGTTGAACCCCAGCTTCTCGATGACGTGCAGCTCCCGGTCGAGCCGCTCGTGCACTTCGGCGGAAAGCTCGCCGCTCGTGGGGTCGCCGCCCGCCCAGCGGTGTGTCTTGGCTGCATACCGAGCCGTGAGTCCCGCGAGGCACAGCTCACGGAGGTACCCAGACGAGTCCTTCTCCGCCGGCGGCTTGAAGTGCGGGAAGTGTCGCTTGCCAAGCTGCAGGTCGATGTCCACCGAGTCCGCAATCTCCTGCGAGCGGCGCAGCGCCTCCTCCTGCTCCGGCAACGCGGCGAACATCTCGTCCGCGCTGCGCAGGAAGAACTGGTCCCCCTCCATACGCATCCGATTGGCGTCCGTGCGGTACTTCCCCGTGTTGATGCACAAGAGGACGTCCTGCGCGACCGCGTCCTCCTGCCGCACATAGTGGGCGTCGCTGGTCACGACCGTGGGCAGCCCCATCCGCGTCGCGACCTCGACCGCCGCCTCCTTGGCCAGCCGCTGAATCTCCAGCCCGTTGTCCTGAATCTCGATGAAATAGCGGTTGCCGAACACGCCGTGGAACCACGCGGCAATCTGGCGCCCTTTCTCGATCTGATCCTCGACGAGCGCCCCGCCGCGGGCCGCCGTCTTGCCGTCGCTCCCCGCGAGCAGCGCCCGGCTGAACTCGCCGCTGACGCACCCGCTCAGGCAGATGATCCCCTCGGA
>JANOIK010001186.1:0-1557 GCA_031407585.1 Planctomycetota bacterium
AAACGCCGCGCTGCCGAACGTCCTTTTCGGCAAGGTTTAGAGGAAAGTGGAGCGGAAGGGAGTTGAACCCTCGACCTCTGCATTGCGAACGCAGCGCTCTCCCAACTGAGCTACCGCCCCAGACGACGCATGGCTCTCATCGCGAGAGCCGATTTCGTCGCGAGTCGAGTAAGTTTAGTCTTCACCTCTGATGCCCGCAATGCACTGGGGGCGGCGGCGCTCGAACCGCTGCGCAAGCGCGTTGATGACGACTGTGCGGGTTGTGCTGGCTCGCGAAACCCACATGCCCACGCGGACGAGGGCATGGCACACGGAACGACGCGGAAACGACCTTCTGTGAGCGGCCCGCGGTTTGACATAAGTCCGCATGGCACTTATGGTAAGGACTGCCAGCGCGGATGCGATAAACGCTCCGGCGGCGGCTTTTCAACCCCGTGGCAAGGGCAGGCGATGACGGCGAACGAAGAGGTCGTGTGCGAGCAGATTCGCGAGGTGTTTGCCAACAAAGGCCAGACCGCGCCGTCGCTCACGGCCGAGACCATGCTCGACCTGTCGCTGGGGCTCGAATCGCTCGACTTCGCCGAGCTGGCCATCCGCCTGGAAGGCGCCCTCGGCAAGGACCCGTTCGCCTCGAGCGTCCCGCCGATCGCGACCGTGGCCGATCTGGCGAAGCTTTACTGAACGGCGCTGCCAGGAACCGGCGCGTTTTTCCAAGGGCACGGCGCCGCGAGGGCAGACGGTGACCACTTCGCTTGCAAGTCTGTTCCGTCCCGCGGGAGTCGATCCCCACCGCGATGCGATCGTCGTCCGCGAGGTGCGATGCACGTGGGGCGCTCTCGGCGAGCTGATTGCCGCGGCGCGCAAGCAGTTGTTCTTGTTGCAAGGCCGCCGCGTGGGCGTATTTCACCGCGGCGATGGGCCAACTTGGGCGGCGCTCACCGCGCTCGACGCGCTCGGCGCCGAGGCGTTCCTGCTCAATGCCTCGCTCGCCGCCGACGAAACGGCGTCGCTCGCCGAGGACTTCGAGTTCGCCGCGACGCTCGACTCTGTCGACGGCCAGATCGCCGTTAATTGGCTACGAGTCGAAATGGGGCCTCCTCCCCCAGCGGGCGAAAGCCACGTCACGATTCTCACCTCCGGCACCACGGGAAAGCCCAAAGCGGCCCGGCACACATGGGCGACCCTCTGCCGCCCCGTGCGAGCCGCCGCGCCTGCGGCATGGCTACAAAGCTACCGCCCCCATCTGTACGCAGGCCTGCAAGTGGCCATGCAGTGCTTCGCTGGCGGGGGCACGCTGGTGAACCCCGGCGCCGAGGCGTCGCCCGAGCAGATCGTCGACGCGATGGTCCGTCACGGCGTGGCGTTCGTCTCCGCAACGCCTTCGTACTGGCGCCGGCTGCTGATCTTCGGCGACCAACGGGCGCTCGGCAGCGTCGCACTCAAGCAAATCACGCTCGGCGGCGAGTTGGTCGACCAGCAGGTGCTCGACATGCTGCGAGCGACCTTCCCCGCGGCGCGGCTGGTCCACATTTACGCGACCACCGAGCTCGGCCGCTG
>JANOIK010001200.1:0-2017 GCA_031407585.1 Planctomycetota bacterium
CTTGGGGGGCGCCGCCGGTGGCGTCGGTTTCTTGGGACTGGCCGCTTTCGCCGGAGCCGCCGGCGGTTGTGCCGCCTTGTTGGGACTCGCCTTCGCCGCCTTCAGAGGGCTCGCCTTCTTCGGCGCCGCGCCCGGTCGCCGCGGCGACCTCGCCGTTGGGGCCTTCGCCGCCGTTGTCGTTATTGTCATCGCCTGGGTCGTCGCCGGCGCCGCCGCCGGGGTTGTTTGGTTGTTGCGGATCCGCGGGGGCGTCGTCCGCGACGATTGTCATGCGGCGGCGTTCGCTCATGAACACATTCGGCTCGGGCGTGCGATTGTCGGCGGCCTCGGCCCAGTACTCCAGCACGTCGCCTGGCTTGAGCTGCACGTCGGACGGCACGAACGGCTTGAGATGCTTGTAGAGGCCCGTGTGTTCTTTGCCGGTGAGCAGGTCGCCGAGCAGCACCTCGCGGTCGCCGACGCGGCCGACCAATCGCACGAGCGACAGCGCATAGTCAGGATCGCGGGACTCGACGTCGATGAGCACCGTGTCGCCCGCGTGAACGGCGATCTCCGGCTCGGGCTGCGTGATGCTCACTTCGGGCGCGTAGTCGGGCGTCACGTCGAGCCGGTGCTGCACGGGGTCGTCGTTCGCGCGGCCCTCGGTCGAGGTGAACCGCAGCGCGTAGCTGAGATGCCACGGCGTGCGGCGATCGGGGCGAAGCTGGAGCGTGAACGACGCGGTCGCGCGGTCGCCGTTGACGGTCATGCGCTGGTCGCTCGAGCCATCGGCGTCGAAGTCGATGCTCGCGTTCTTGATCGGCTGATTGGCGAGCGCCTCGATGGTGACGACCGTTCCCTCGAGCGCGCGGATGTCGCCGATATTGTCGATCGTCGCGGGCGGCTCGTGGGTGTAGGCGGGGTACTCATAGCGGACGCTCTGAACCACGATCGTCGGGCGTTGGTACACCGTGAGCTTGTAGCGGCGAGAGCGTGCGTCGCCGGCTTCGATCCAGTATTCGAGATCCTGCTGCACGCCCGAGGCGCCGGCGACGCCGAGGGCCCTCGCCGAATCCGTCGCGCGGGGCAGTTCACCGGAGAAGCGGAGCGCGCCCGCGGCGCGAGTCATCGTGATCGATTCGTCGACGAGCGCCTCGTCGGCGGTGGAGTAGCGCACGCGCACGCGATCGTCTTCGCCGGCGCCCAGGATCTCGGCGGAGATATCCACGCGCTCGCCGAGTGCGACCGAGGCGTCGCCCGGCTTGATATCGGAAATCTGTACGCGGCTGGGAGCGGCGAGATCGGTCCACGGCGCGAGCACGCGGCCGGCGGACGTCGCAAGGTTCTTCGGCGACAGCACGCCGTACAGCGCGCACGCGGCAATCACCGCGCACAGCGCGTAGCCGAGCCGCAAGAGCGCGCCGTGGTCGATCGCGGCGTCGGCCGGCGCGGCCGAGAGTCGCACCGCGGCTTGCTGCTGCAGCGCATGGTACACGCGAGCCGACATGTCCTGCCGATGCGTGCGGAAGAGCAGCACGTTCAGCAGGCTGTTTTTGAGCGAGGGCGAGGTCTGCTCGATCGTGTGGGCGGCGTACACGGGGTTGATGGACCGCAGGAGCGGCACGAACTGCCGCCACGCGTACCATGCCAGGCCGACCACGAGCAGGCCGAACATGGTCATGCGGCCGCGCACGCCGAGTCCGCCGGGGACGACCCAGTGGTCGATGAGGCCCGCAACGAGCAAGAAACCGAGCAGCCCCATGACGAGCGTGAGCACGCCGGCGGCGAGGTCGGCGAGCTTCAGGCTCCGCCGGGTGCGGCGGATGTGCTCGTCGATGTAGCCTTCGCTATCGACCAGCCCGGGGCTGAGCGGTTGCGGCGGCGGTGGAGGAGGCGACGCCGGCGGACGGGGGGCGACGGTGGACATGGCTGTATTATAGAAGGAGCGGGGCAAAGATAAGACGCCTTGGGGGGCGGAATCGTTCCCTCGGGGGCGGCGTGCCCTGGTGGATTGGCAGGATATGCGGAGAATTGCGGC
>JANOIK010001215.1:0-2874 GCA_031407585.1 Planctomycetota bacterium
CGTAAGCCCCGCGTCGTTGAGCCCCGGCAGCAATCCTCCCGCGCTCGTCGCCAGCTTGCCGTCCGCGAAGGTCCGCAACGCGGCGGCGCGCACCGCGTCCGAGCCGTAAACATTCGAGGCGTCGATGTACGACGTAACAGAGTTGATCTGCTCGCGCCAGTTCGGACGTGTGAGACCGCCGGGAATGGGCAGCAGGGCCGTCGTCCCCGTCGCCGGATCGTAGTTCGACCGATTGAACGAAATCGGATTCGGCCCCAACGGATCGGTCGGCGAGTTGATCGCAATGCGGAAGTCGCCGGTCCCGCCGGAGAACAGCACGTTGTTCGCGGAGCTCGTCCCGGTGAGGTCCATGTCGTGGGTGAGAAACTGCCCCCACTGCACGACCCAATCGCTCAGTAGCCGATTGCTGTACGTCGGCGCGCTCTGCGCGAAGATCGAGTTGCTCACGTCGCGGGCGTTCGGCCGCGACGGCGTCGTCGTGGTTCCGTGAATGACGTCGCCGTAGCCGTCGGGGTAGTCCCCGGCGTAGCCGAAGCGAATGACGTCGGTCCCCGCGGCGCCCCATGTCGTTCGCCCCGGGCCCGTGTGATTGCCCGAGCCGTCGATCGACCGATTCGCGGCCCTAGCTGTGCCTTCCGACCCTTGGATTGAAGTTGCCAAGACAACGACGCCGACCCATGCGCGCAGTCTCATCGCACTCTCCTCTGTTGCCCCAAAAAAAATTGAGTGTTCCGTCGAACTCGGCAGCCGCGTCGCCTCCCGTCAGGCGATGCCTCAATGCGACTGCCAAGGGCCTTCAACAACGGCCCGGATAAGAAAGTCTCGCGGTAGGGAAAAGATTTCTCGAAAAATCTTTACGGCCCCGAATGGGAGGCTCCCCGCCGCTTGCGGCTTAGCGTCCCCCAGCCCTGCTCGACGGATCAATCCGCCCGCGGAACCGCCGCCCCCAGGCAGGCCGCGGCCCGCATCGCGTCGCTAGGCATCTCCGGCAGCCAGGCCTCCAGCTCGGCGTCCCGCCCCGTCGCGGCCATGGCCGCCGCCACCTCTTGGAACGCCCGGACCTGGTTGCTATCTACGGCCCCTCGTCGCACCGGCGCCTCGCCCTCACCGTCGGCAGCCATCGCGGCGATCGCGGCGTCGCCTTCCGCAACCAAGCGCTCCATCTGCGCTTTGGCGTCTTCGATCCTGCCAGCGCGAACAAGCGCAATGGCCACGTCGCTGATCGCCCCGCCGCTCGTCTTGCCGTGAATTTCCGTGGCGACTTCCAGCCCTTTTTCCACGTCGCCCCGCTCGATCAGACGCTCGGCGACCTCGCCCGCCAGGCTGGAAACCATAAACGCGCTCATCTGCTCGCCATCAGTCTCCTCTTGGGCCGCCGCTTTCACGCGCTCGATTGTGTCGAGCGCCCCGTCGAGATCATTTGCCATGAGCTGGACCCTGAGCACCATCCACAGCGTCATAATCTTGGCGATGCCGGTTTTGAGCTCCATATCCGCTGCGGCATTGGCCGCCAGCGTCACTTGCCTCTGGTAGTCGGCCTGCATCCCCTTCTTGAAATACGCCGCGGCGATGACCGCGTGCAGCGTTCGTGCCATGGCCGCTCGGCTTTCATCGGTCACTGCCCCGAAGGTGGCGACTTCCGTGGGGCGCGGAGACGCCTCGACCACCGCGACCAATTCCTCGACGGCGGCCTCGGCGTCGCTCAGCCGATCGGCCGCAATCAGCTTCTCGACCAGCAGTTTGTAGAGGGGCAGCTTCTCCTCCATGAGTTTCACCGCCGCGATCCGAGTGCGAATTTCCTCCGGCGTCTCCCCCGCCGCTTCCTCCGCTGCCACTTCGGCCCGATTCTGCGTCCGCTGCTGCGGATCGGTGATCCGGTCGGCGAACATCGCGGCCTCGTCGAGTCGCTTGAGCTTCAGCAGTGATTTCACCAGCCGCCCAAAGCCATAGTTGCTGTCCGCCGCGGACTCGATCGGCCGCACGTCGGCGAGCGCTTGCTCAACCTTCGCGTCGTCCAACTCCCACTCGATGCAGCGGGCGATCGTCGCCAGCCGCCGACCCGGCGACATGGCCGAGGCTTGCTGCAGGGCGCTCGTCATGTCGCCAGCCTTCGCCATGTCCACGGCCATGCCCTCGCGCACCAAGTCCCCGGCCCACGCTTCATTCGTCAGACCCGACGCTTCGAACCAGAATCCGCAGTCCGAGTAGGCCTGGGCGAGATAGTGGTAGCCGTCTTCGCGCTCCTTGTCGTCGAGCCCGGCGAGCGACGCCCGGCACTCCGCGAGCACGGCCAGCGCCCCCTCCTTGTCCCCAAGTTCGACGCACTTCTTGGCCGCGGACGAATAGGCATACACGCGCGTCTGCGGCTTATCGACCTGGGACGCCGCCTTGCACGCATCGGCAATCTCGCCCGCGTCGCTCAAGACGTGCGCCATCGCCAGGTAGACATACCCACGCAGCGAGGGTTCCTCGACGCGGTCCGCGTAGGTCATCGCCTTCCAACGCCACGCATGAGCGCGCGCGGCCGCCTCGGGCGTGACTTCCTCGACAGCCGGCTGGGCCAAACTTGCCGGCGCGCCGAGTGCACTCAACAAGACCCAAGAAACCACCGCCGCCCACAGGCGAGACCGCATGACCGCGCCCTCCCATACAGAGCGTAGTCGCTGCCCGCGGCCAACTCTTTAAGCAATTGCCGTGCCCTTACCGCGTGGGCGCATCCGCGGTGGTGGGCTACTAAGTGTGCAACCCCCGTCTCAGGGTCTAGTGCATCCACTCAAAACGGTGCATAATTCCGCCATGTTGCCCAAAGTGGGGGACAAGGTGAGATCACCTTTTTCATGGAGATAAGCAATGTCGTTGAGCGTGCCGGTGGAG
>JANOIK010001269.1:0-2788 GCA_031407585.1 Planctomycetota bacterium
GACGTGCGACTTTAAACCTCGATAGCATTTGCATTCGACTGGGGGTGGCGCTTCGCTTACCGCCCGGCTACATGCTTTGACCTCGGCTGGGGTCGGGGAGTTTTCGGTCCAAAGAACGGCGCGGGGGGAGCGCCCGGTTTGAAGAACCTGCGCGTTCGGAGCCCCCGGTTTGAAGAACCGGGGGCTAAGGGGAGGGGTTGGGAATGCCGTACAATGTGGCGGCGTGGCAGAGCGCGCGTTGTACGGCGCTCGCATCCAATCGACATGCGGAGAGTTTGTCATGACCGATCGGGAGACCATTCTGGCGGCGTTTCGGTTTACGCTGGTGTATGGTGAGAAGTTGGCGGCCGATCTGGCTGAGGAGGAGCTGGCCGTGCAGCCGCATACCGCTCGAAAACATCCCGCTGCTCCAGAAGGCGATCGTTCGCAAGGCGAACATGGTCAAGACGCCCGTGAACGTCGCCATGCGGGGATCGTCATGCCGACGCTCGCGATCACGCTGGGAAGCCTTCTGCTGGCCGTCTGGGGAATTGGCTATTCCCTCTCCACGTGGTTCGGCGTCCGCCCCGTCCCGGCGGCCTCCGACATTAGTGAGGCGGACCGACTCGCCGCCGTCGACCGTTGGCTCGATGAGCAGTTCGAGAGGCGCCATTTCAACGGCGGCGTCGTAGTCGTTCGCGCGGGGCAAGTGCTCCTGTCGAAGACCTGCGGGTTCACCGATCACACGGCTACGAAGCGACTCGACGAGCACTCCGCGTTTCAGCTCGCGTCGGTCTCCAAGCAGTTCACGGCCGCGGCGATTCTGCGTTTGGCCGAGATGGGATCACTGGCGCTGGACGACCCTGTAGTCATGCACTTGAAAGGATTTCCGAGCGCCAACGTCACGATTCGCCATTTGCTCAACCACACGTCTGGAATCCCGGACGTTTACATGGAGCTCGCCGAGGAGCACCGCGAAGAGCTCGGCGAGCCGCTGGCGACTTCCGACGTCGTCGAGCTGGTGACGAAACATGTCGACGCGGAGGAGGAACCCGGCGATGCGATGGAGTACAGCAACACCAACTATGTGTTGCTCGCCGGAATTGTCGAAGCGGCGTCGGGGATGAGTTTTGAAGAATTCACGCGGAAGGAGTTGTTCGAGCCGCTTGGCATGAACGACACGCGGGTGTGGAACTTGCATTCGGCGGAGCGATCCTCCAACCAGGCGGGGGAGTTCGAGCAATCGGGCGAGACGCGCTCGCCGGTCGACAATCCGTGGATCGACGGCGTGGCGGGCGACGGCGCCGTGTTTTGCAGCCTGCACGACTTCGTCATCTGGGACCGTTTCTGGGAAGGCAACTCGCTTGTTTCGCCCGAACTGCTACGCCAGGCGCTCCAACCTCCTCGACTGAACGACGGCACGCAGTCGGACTACGGATTTGGCTGGATGGTCGAGCAAGATCGCCACTGGCACAACGGCGCGTGGCTGGGCGCCAACACGTACATCGTGCGCTTTCCGAAGAGTCGCTGTTGCCTGGTCGTGGTGGACAACTCTTCGAATATCCGTCTGGACGCGATCGCCAGCCGCGTTGAAGAGGCTCTCATGCCGATTCTTGCTCCTCGCGAGTCGAGCGAGGCGCCGTAGCGATCGAATTGCGCGCGAAGTTTTGGGGAAATGCGGTCGAGCGCCGATTCGTTCGCATTGCTCGTGGGTTTAATACGCCAGCGTCGGACCTCGACGGCCGTCGTGCAGCCCGCGGGCAAACGGTGTAAACTGCACGGCCTGTTGATCCGCGGATTTCCTCGTCACTTCTCGCATACTTTTCCGATGACCAACTCCGTTCCACAGCTCCTCAATCGGGCCCTCGACGCGGGGCAAGGTCTTCTGCGGCTGACGCCCACGTGGGTGCCGCGTTCGTTTTTGCATCCCGGGAAGCGCATCAAGCTGCACCCGGCCGACTGGTACGCCTACGGCGCGCACCGCGGCGGCATCGACGAGCGGTGGTTCTCCAGCACGACCGAGGCGGCCAACGACGGGCGCGTGTGGCACGAGGGGCTCAGCTTTTGCGAATTCGAGGGCGAGACGTTTCTGCTTCGCGACGCCGTTGCCGAGGCGGGGGCCACGCTCATCGGCGCGGACATGTTCAATCGCTACCAGCGGTGGCCCGTCTACTCGAAGTTTTTCGACAACATGGGGCCGATCCCGCATCACATGCATCAGGGGTTCGAGGACGCGAAGCTCGTCGGGCAGGAAGGCAAGCCGGAGAGCTATTACTTTCCGCCGCAGCTGAACAACGTCGACAACAATTTCGCGTACACGTTCATGGGGCTGGAGCCCGGCACGACCAAGGAGCAGGTGCGCCGGTGTTTGGAGAATTGGGACCAGGGCGATAATGGAATTCTCGATCTGTCGCGGGCGTATCGGCTAAAGCGGGGCACGGGGTGGTTGATCCCCCCCGGAGTGCTGCACGCCCCGGGCTCGCTGTGCACGTACGAGCCGCAGTGGGGTAGCGACGTGTTCGGCATGTTCCAGTCGCTGGTCGAGGGGCGCGAGGTGCCGTGGTCGCTGTTGGTGAAGGACATGCCGGCCGAGAAGCACCGCGATCTCGACTTCATCGTGGGGCAGCTCGACTGGGAGCGGAACGTCGAGACGCACTTCAAAGAGGCGAATTACTTGGAGCCGATCGTCGACGCGGCTCGCAGCGGCGAGGGATACACGGATCGCTGGATTGTGTACGGCACGATCGACGGGCAGCAGCGGTTCAGCTCGAAGGAGCTGACGCTCGAACCGGGGGCGAGCTGCACGCTG
>JANOIK010001294.1:0-2191 GCA_031407585.1 Planctomycetota bacterium
GAGCGGAAAATCCGCCGCCGCGATCTCCTGCTCCGCATCGAAGCACGGCTTCTGCCCCGGCTGCTCGCCGATCGGCTTCTCCATGTTCGACTGCCCCGAGCAGAGCCACACCTCGCCGACGACGACATTCGCCACGGTCACGGCGTCATCGCCCGCGGCGATGGTCAGCTCCCGTGCTTCGTCGGAGGGCGCCTCGGCCTCGAGACGCACCAGCCACCGCCCGTTTGCGTCGGCGGTCGCGGCTTTCTCCTGGTCGTGGAAGCGCACGGTGACTTGCGCGCCGGCATCGCTCCACCCCCACACTGGCGCCGGCTGGTCGCACTGCAGCACCATGTTGTCGCCGATCACGGCCGGCAGGCGGATCTCCGCGAGCGCCGTCCCGCCGAATTGCGCAAACCCAAGGGCCAAAGCGACCGCCAGCGAACGTCCAACGAAACGACCCATGTGTTCCCTCCCTCGAATTTCTGCGGGTGCCATGGCCACTGCTCTGAGTGGCCATGCTTTTGGCAAAAGTTCACATGCCCACGCCGGGCCGTGGGCATGGCACCCGTTCCGCACTCATGGATATTCCAGTCGTCAATAACTCACCGCACCTTTCCCACCAACAGCGGCGCCTTCACCTGTCCGAACTGCACGTTGTCCTGAATCTCCAGCACGACCTCATCCCCGGCGAAGCGGACCACCAGCGTCGTGATAAACGGCGTCTCATACTGCACGATCTTCGCCGTGTAGGCGTTCGTTCCTTGCCAGCCGCCCGTGGCCGCGCACTTCGCATCGGCGTCATCCGCGCGGCGAATTTCCACCGGCAGCCGCGGCACGACGCCCTTCTTCTTCCACGCTCCGTGCGACACAGGGAACTCATAGTTCTTCCCCCGAGCGCGGATCGCGATCGTCGCGTCCTCGCCGTCAAAGTCGAACCGGATCGACTCAATCGTGCGCTCGTTCTCAGGAAACTCGTACGTCTTGCCGCTAACTTCCTCCGCAAGCGGCGACGTCGCGTCCCCCGTCTGCGGCGCAATCTCAAGCGCCGCTAACCGCTCGGCGAGCTTCTTCGCGGCCGCCTCATCCGCCGGCAGGGCGTCTTCGCCCGCCAGGGCCGGCAGCAACTTGTCCCACACCGCGTTCATCACGCCCTGCATGTCGCTCGTGCCGCTGGTGATCGCCACCACCGCGTCCTGCTCCGGCATCACGATGCAGAACTGCCCAAACGCCCCGTCGCCGCGATACAGCCCATGCCGGCACCGCCAAAACTGGTAGCCGTAGCCCTGCTCCCAATCGCTGTTGGGGTCCGACCCATTGGAACACTGCCGGCTCGTGGCGAGCTCGACCCACGCCGCGGGAATGAGCTGCTTCGCGTCGTCCCCCTCGCCCCAACGGCCCTTCTGCAAATAGAGCTGCCCGAACTTCGCGATGTCCTCGGTTCGCATGTTGAGCCCGAACCCCGCCTGGTTCATCCCCTCGGCCGTCTCGTTCCAACGGGGCGACTCGACGCCCAACGGCTCGTACAGCCGCTCGCGCAGGTAGTCGTTCAGCTTCTGCCCCGTCGTCGTCTGCACGATGGCGCCCGCCATGTACGTCGCGGGCGTGTTGTACACGAAGTGCGTTCCCGGCTTCACCGTCACCGGCCGGTGCAGGAACTGCCGCACGACCGACCCGTCGGTCGCAAAGTCTATCGCCGGCACGTCCGCCGCGAGGTGGCCCGAGTTCATATTCAGCAGATCGCGCACCCGCATGAGCTTGAAAAGATCCTCGGGCTTCTCGGGCGCCTGCTCCGGAAAAAACTCCAGCACGCGGTCGTCCAGCGAAAACTTCTCCTCGGCGATCGCCATCCCCACGGCCGTCGACGTAAAGCTTTTCGACAGCGAATAAAGCACATGCGGATCCTCCGCCGCGTACGGCCCCCACCACCCCTCGGCAATCACCTTGCCATGCCGCAGCAGCATGAAGCTATTCATCTGCTCGACTTTTTCCGCCGCATCCAGATAGGCGAGAATCGCCGAGCTCGATACGCCCTGCGACTCCGGCGTAGCTCGGGGAAGATCGCCGGCGCGAGCATCGCGGAGCCCCGCCGCAAGCGCGGCGACGAGCGAAATGACGAATACGAAAGCAAGCCGCGAGCGAGTTGGCGAAGGAGGCATGAATTGGCGCCCGGGTGAGGAGGAGATACGCCAAATGTAAATTCCGGCACGTC
>JANOIK010001322.1:0-4798 GCA_031407585.1 Planctomycetota bacterium
AGCCAAGGTTGGTCCGTCGTCCGTCTGCGGCATGAAATGGCGAGTTCTCGCGCTAAAAAGCCTTCCGGCGGACGGCCGGTCGACGTCGCCCCTAGCCCGGAGGTCGCCATTGTCGAACTGCAATTCATGGCGGAGCGGTGGCTGCGCTGGGTCGAGGCAAATGAAACGCCGCCTGACGGCCAGGCATCGGTCGTCCCGAAGTTGCCCAAACGCGTGCGCACAGAGCTGCGCCTTGCTTCCCAAGCCATAGCGACGCTCCATGTCGTCGCCAAGCGCGCTAACAGGGCGCAGCGCCGTCCTCGTTAGTGCGACTCGAACGGCCAAATCCGACGCGCCAGGCGCAAGGCCGGCAAAAAACGGTTTGGCGACGTGAACAGTGCTAGCTCATTTGTGTCACGGTTCGCGGGGGGCGATGCATCGCCGCGGCGTAACTGTCTTCCGGCACGCCGTTCCGACAGGGTAACCGCGAGTTCATGCCCACGACTCAGAAACGGAGCGGTCGTACCTCGACATGTGGGATCTGCTGGCTAGGTCGTCGCGCAGCACGCCGCACCGTGGCTGCGGCTCTGCCGCCGACGCCGAGAAGCTAACTTTCGACGACTACTCGGTGTCTTGTTAGCTGACATAAGTTTAGAGACATCGTCGCCCGACGTTCTGACCGCGAAATGAGTTGCGCCGACGAGTGTCGGCAAAGGAACCATTGTCGTCGCCAATCCATCGGCCTTGGCGGCCGGAATGGCTGGCTCGACCGGCGGATGGGATGGTTCGTGTATAATCGCCGGCTCATGAGCGATATCACGCGAATCTTGTCTGAGGTCGACGCGGGCGATCCTTCCGCCTCCGCGGGACTCTTGTCGCTCGTGTACGACGAACTCCGCACGCTTGCTGCGTCGCGCCTCGCCCAGGAGCGGCCCGGTCAGACGTTGCAAGCCACGGCTCTCGTGCACGAGGCGTATCTGCGACTGGTTGGCGGCGACAAGGCTCCATCCTGGGAAAATCGCGGCCACTTCTTCGCCGCCGCCGCCGAAGCCATGCGGCGAATCCTGGTCGAAGCAGCGCGCCGCAAGAACAGACTCAAGCGCGGGGGGCAATTCGAGCGGTGCGACTTGGCCATCGCGACGCCGGCCGTTGTCGGCGACGACGCGACGATCCTCGCCGTCGACGAAGCTTTGAGCGAACTCGCTCGCGAAGATGCCGTTAAAGCAGAATTGGTGAAACTCCGTTATTTTTCTGGATTAACGCTGGCCGAATCGGCGTCGGCCCTGGGCATCTCTACGGCGTCGGCCCTGGGCATCTCTACGGCGACGGCCGACCGGTACTGGCGGTATGCTCGGGCTTGGCTGGCCCAACGGCTCCGCGACGACGAGTGACGGCGGCCCGAAATCGCCCCGCAGTTTGCGCATCCCGGCCGGGTGATACGTTTTTGCCGCGAACGGCGCATTGAATCATTGTCCGAGAACCTTGCTCATGAGTTCCACCGTCCCGCCAATCTCGGCTAAGGCCGCCATGGCAGCCAATTCCCGCGAAGAATCGATCTTCAACGCCGCCCTTGATCTCGCCGAAGGGCCCGAGCGGTCGGCGTACCTCGACCAATCGTGCCGCGAGAATCCGGAGTTGCGGCGGCGCGTCGAGCTGCTGCTGTCGGCCTACGGCGAAGGGCAATTTTTGGAATCTCCGGCCGCCGGCCTCGCGGCGACGGCGCTGCTGCCGCCAGTCGGCGAGAAGCCCGGCGAAGTGATTGGCCCTTACAAACTGCTGGAGCAAATCGGCGAAGGTGGCATGGGGCTGGTGTTCATGGCCGAGCAGAGCCACCCGCTGCGCCGCCGCGTGGCGCTCAAGATCATCAAACCCGGCATGGACACTGGGCAGGTCATAGCCCGCTTCGAAGCCGAGCGGCAGGCCGTGGCGTTGATGGACCACCCGAACATCGCCCGCGTGTTCGACGCGGGGGCCACGGATTCCGGACGTCCCTATTTCGTCATGGAGCTGGTCCGCGGGGCGCCCATCACCGACTATTGCCGGGAGCGAAATCTCCCGCTGCGCGAGCGGCTCGCACTGTTCATCGAAGTCTGCCAGGCCGTCCAGCACGCCCACCAGAAGGGCGTCATCCATCGCGATCTGAAGCCAACCAACATCCTCGTTAGCCAGGCTGACACGGCGCCCGTGCCGAAGGTGATCGACTTCGGCGTGGCCAAGGCGACATCCCAGCCGCTTACTGAGCGGACGCTGTTCACGCATTTTTCGCAGATCATCGGCACGCCGCTGTACATGAGCCCCGAGCAGGCCGACCTCGGTAACCAGGACGTCGACACGCGGAGCGACGTGTATTCGCTCGGCGTGGTGCTCTACGAGCTCGTGACCGGGACGACCCCGTTCGATGCCGAGCGGCTGCGGAGCGTCAGCCACGACGAAATGCGGCGGATCATCCGCGAAGAGGAGCCGCCGAAGCCAAGCACGCGAGCGACGACGCTCGCGGCTGCGACGACGATCCAGTCGCCCGACCAACGCGCCCGCCATAAGATTCCAGTGCTCGTGCTCAAGGGCGACCTCGACTGGATCGTCATGACGGCGCTCGAAAAGGATCGCCGGCAAAGGTACGAATCACCAAGCGCACTGGCTGCCGATTTGGGTAGGTTTCTCGAAAGCGAGCCTGTTCACGCGCGACCACCGTCCTATCGGGACAAAATCGCCAAATGGTCTCGGCGGCATCGCTCTTTCGTGCGCGCTTCAGCGACAGCGGTGGCGCTCGTCGTCGTTGGGCTGCTCATCGTTTCAGCGATGCTCGCGAACGCGGCCCAAAACGCCACGAATGCGGCTCAAATAGCCGAGCGCGAAAGAGATGAAGCTTTCAAGAATCTTTATCGGGCGAATGTGCAAATCGCTCATTTTGAATGGTCCAAGGGTCGTGTTGACCGGGCGTTAAATCAATTGGAAGAGGTGCGGCCGCGTCCCGGAGACTCAGATTTAAGGCGCTGGGAGTGGTACTACACACGCGCGCTTTGCGAACAAGGAACGTCGCTGGACGGATGTCTAATCAAATCGCGGCCGGATTCCCCATTTCGTCTGATTCTCCGCGTTGCGGGAGCGTTGAATACATTTGTCGACTATGAGTCGGGCGATGTGCGCCTCGCAACGACAGACGACATCGGCGGCTATCAAACAGAGATCCGACTATGCCGGGGTGGCCGAAGACTCGTCTGCATTGGCGGTTCACGAGTCAACCAGAGCAACGCACTTGTCGTTTACGACTTGGCGTCGCGTAAACAGTTATGGCGGCAGCGAGTCTCTCCGGTGGTTACATGCCTGGACGTGAGTCCGGATGGGAAACAGATCGTTACCGGGAGGAGCCACGAACGTATTGCTCTTTGGGACATCGAAGACGGCTCCCTGCTGCGGGACTTGCCAGGCAGCGAGGACCTTGGATGGGTTTCTACAGTCAGGTGGAGTCCAAATGGACATTACATTTTAGCGTGCGCAAACAGCGGGCATGCGGCCATTTGGGATGCTGCGACGGGCGAACTGGTACATCGGTGGTCGGCCCCAGCAAAGCGTGGAGCTTCGTCAAGTTGGACCGCCGCGGACTTCGATCCCAATGGCGATCGCATAGTTATTGGCGGTCGAGATTTTCTGCAGGTTTGGAAAGTCGGCAATGATGAGCCAATTCTGCGGATTGCTGCGCACCGAGGCCTAATAAGCTACGTTGCATGGTCGCCAGACGGAAATTCGATTGCCTCGTGCGGACTAGCCGACAACTTTGTCAGGATCTGGAATGCCTCCAGCGGCCAACTTGAAAACGAGTTTCGCGGACATACAGCCATGATTTGGTCTATCGAATGGCTTGACGAGGGAAGCCGATTGGCGTCCACGAGCGATGACCACAAAACTAAGATCTGGCAACGCGACGACCAGCAGCGATTTATCTCAATACCTACCGCCGGAGCGATTGCATGGACACCCGCGGGAAAGCTACTCGCGTGCGGCGATGGCGAGCGGACTCATAGATTTCAACTCTTCGATGTCGCCGCGCGAGAGGCCATTCAGACCTTTGGCGAGAGGTCGTCCGATGACGTGATATACATGGCTGTAGACGCAGCGAACCAACGAATTGCCACGGGCCACGAAGACGGGACGCTTCGCCTTTGGGACTTGAAAACTGGCAAGATCCTCAGCGCGATCGAAGTATACTCACATCAGCTACGCTGCCTAAGTTGGAGCCCAGATGGCTCAATGATAGCAACGTCTGGAGGAGGTCCAGAGGATGGCTTTCGAGTCATCAATTCGCAGAGCGGCGAAGAAGTTTGTCGTCTACGGATCGTGATCGATCGAAGCACATACCATCAAAGCGTTTCGTGGAGTCCGGACGGCACGATGCTGGCTGGCTTCAGAACGAGGGATGTAAAAATGTGGCGGACAGACAGTTGGCAAGAAGCGCACCATTTCAAGACCGACGACGGCGGTGACGCTTTCATGCGAGGAATCGCTTGGAGTCCAACCGGCGATCGCTTTGCGTGCTGTACGGGCGAACTAGTCAACGTATGGAGTGTAACAAGCGGACGTCCAATGTTGCGATTTCGGGCCCACTATCGAGAAACGAATAGTATATCCTGGAGTCCGGATGGCGCGCGACTCGCCACGGGCGGGGACGATCACCTCATCAAGCTGTGGGACGCAGATACGGGCGATGACATGCTGACTCTGGAAGGACATCAAAGCATGGTGTCCCATTTATCCTGGAGTCCCGATGGACGTAAACTCGCGTCCTCCGATGGTATGAACGTCGTAATTTGGGACGCAACGC
>JANOIK010000016.1:0-4293 GCA_031407585.1 Planctomycetota bacterium
TCGGCGAGAATGACGAGGCGGTGAACAAGAAGACGCTCGCGGCGCACGCGGCCGTGCTGACGCCGATCGTATGCGTGGGCGAGAAGCTCGAGGAGCGCGAGGCGGGCAAGACCGCCGCCGTGTGCCGCACGCAGATGGACGGGTCGCTCAAGGGGCTCACGCCCGAGCAGATGGCCGCGACGGTCATCGCGTACGAGCCGGTGTGGGCGATCGGCACGGGACAAGTGGCCACGCCGGCCCAGGCTCAGGAGGTGCATGCCGACCTTCGCAAGTGGCTCACGGAGCGTTACAATGCCGAGACGGCCGGTCAGGTTCGGATCCTGTATGGCGGGAGCGTGAAGCCGGACAATGCGGCTGAGCTGCTCAAGCTGGCGGACGTCGACGGGGCGCTCGTCGGCGGAGCGTGCCTGAAGGCGGATGATTTTCTGGCGATTGCCGGAGCGGGGATTTTGCTCGCACCGGATGACGAGCAGCGTCCGCAGGCTCGGTAAGGGGATTGTGTGGCATGCCTTCGTCCGCGTGGGCATGGTCACGCGGGACACGGACATGCCGACGAGGACGACGGCCTGCCACCCGGAATGAAATTGAATTTAGGAGTTTTTCACGTGGCGTTTCCTGTTGTGCTTGCTTTTGCTCAGACGCTGTTCGCCGTCCTCTTGGCGGTGGTCGCGGTGTTTCTGATTTTGTTGGTTCTGGTCCAGCGCGGGCGCGGCGGCGGATTGGCCGGGGCGCTGGGCGGCATGGGGGGGTCGAGCGCCTTCGGCGCCAAGGCCGGCGACGTCTTCACGAGAATCACGATCGTCGTGGCGGCCGTGTGGATCCTGCTATGCATCGCCGCCATGCGTTGGGGCGGCGAAGTGGGAAGCCGGATCAACGTGGGAAATGGCTCTGCCGGCGGCGGCTCGAGCGCTTCGACGGCGCTGGATGCCAGCAAGGGCGAAGAGGAAGACGTAAGCGCAGAGGACGCGGAAGCGACGGCGCCCGCGGGAAGCGAAGCTGCAAGCAGTGAGGATGCCGGCGACGAGGCGGCGGCTGCGACGGGCGATGACGATGCGAAAACCGCGAAGTAGTTGCTGCACCTCTTGAGGAATCTCGCCTGTGTCGTTGTTGAGCATGACCGGTTATGGCGACGCCCGCCACGAGCGCGCCGATCATGCGCTCTCCGCCGAAGTGCGGACCATCAACAGCCGACATTTCAAGCTCAACCTGCGCACGACCGACGGGTACGGCGCCCTCGAGGCCCGCATCGAAGCCGTGGTCCGCGAGTACATTCGCCGCGGCACGATCAACGTCAATCTCCGCATCCGGCACATCAGCCCGGCCGATGATTTCCGCGTCAACGCGGATGTGCTCCACAACTATCTCGACCAATTGCAGAAGGTCGCCGCGAAGCGCGGCTTGCCCGAGGAGCTCCGGCTGGAGCCGCTCGCTCAACTGCCCGGCGTGATCGAGGAGCTATCGAACGAGGCGCGCGACGCTGAGTCGATCTGGCCACTGCTCGAGCCCACGCTGCGCGAGGCGCTCGAGAAGCTCGGCGCGATGCGATCCGCCGAGGGCCAGGCCCTGGCCGCCGACCTGGCGAACCAATGCGCCGTGGTCGAATCGAGCATGAACAAGATCGCCACGCGTTCGCCGGTCATCGCGGAGGTGTACCGCAAGCGGCTGAAGGACCGCGTGGACGAAGCCCTGGCCCAGTTCAAGGCGGCGATCGAGCCAGTGGACCTGATCCGGGAAGTTTGCCTTTTTGCGGATCGGTCGGATATTTCGGAAGAAATCGTGCGACTTCGCAGCCATTTGCAGCAGTTTGCGGCGGCCCTGGGGGCCCCGGAAAGCGCCGGCCGCAAGCTAGAATTTATCTGCCAGGAGATGGGCCGGGAAACCAATACAATCGGTTCCAAGGCCAACGACGCGGAGATCTCGCAGGAAGTGGTGGAGATCAAAACGGCGCTGGAGCGCATTCGCGAGCAGCTTCAAAACGTGGAGTGAGGAAGGCCTCAGGCTTCAGGCCTTAGGCCTCAGGAGCCTGGGGCTCCGCCGGTACTGACGCCTGAGGACTGAGGCCTGAGGACTCCCAATGCCATTCACACTTGCCGCCCTCGAGCTCGATCCTGAACTTGACGTCATGACGCCTGTGAAGCTTGGCAAACTGGTGGTCATCTCGGGCCCCTCGGGCGTGGGCAAGAGCACGGTCGTGCGGCAGGTGCTGGGCCGGTTCGACGGCCGACTCCGGCTGAGCGTCTCGGCGACCACCCGGCCGCCGCGGGGGCAGGAGCAGGACGGGGTCGACTACTTTTTCCTCAGCGACGCGGAATTTGCCCGGCGGATGGCCGACGGCGAGTTCCTCGAAAGCGTCGAGGTGTTCGGCCGGGGGCACTGGTACGGCACACTGTGGAGCGAGGTCAGGGGTAGTCTGTCGCGGGGAAAGTGGGTAATCTTAGAGATCGACGTCGACGGGGCCCGGGAAGTGCTCCGCCAGTATCCCGAGGCGGTGACGATCTTTATTCGTCCCGACTCGCTGGAGGAGCTGGAGCGACGGCTGCGAAGTCGCGGCACCGAAAAGGAAGACGCGATCCAGCGGCGACTGGCCGTGGCTCGTCACGAGCTGCAGCAGGCCGATCATTACGGACACCAGGTCGTGAACGCGACTGTTGAGCAAACGGTCGATGAGATTTGCGACATTCTCCGCACTCGAGGTTTGACCGATGATTGATGCTCTGAAGGAAGAAGAGATCGTGAACAAGGTGGGCGGACGGTTCAAACTGTCGACGCTCATCCAGAAGCGTCTGGCGGCGATCAACTCGGGCGCCCGGCCACTGGTCGACGTGAAGACCGCCGACAAGATGGAGATTGTCGTGCAGGAGATTCTGCAGGACAAGATTTACCTGGACTCCTCGAGCCAGATGCGGATCACAGGCGAAGTGCGCAGCGTGGGCGGTCCGCCGGAGTTGGATTTGTCGGCGTTGTAAGGAAGCTGTCAGCGGTCAGCCGTCAGCAATCAGCCAGACGAGGCTCGGCCCTGGAATGTTCTGGCTGAATGCTGACTGCTGAGTGCTGAACGCTCCATGGCCCGCGAGATTCTTGTTGGCGTCACCGGCGGCATCGCGGCGTACAAGACGGCCGCGCTGGTGAGCGACCTCGTGCAATCGGGCGTCGGCGTCACCGTGGTGATGACGCGCGAGGCGACCAAGTTCGTGGGGCCGGCGACGTTCCGGGCACTCACGGGGCGGCGGGTGGCCACGCGATCGTTCGAGTCGGACGATCATCCGTTGGGTCCGCATATCGAATTGGCCCGCCAGGCGGAACTGCTGTGCGTGGCGCCCGCGACGGCCAACTTCCTCGCCAAAGCCGCTTGCGGTTTAGCCGATGACCTCTTGAGCACGCTGCTCCTGTCGTTCACGGGCAAGGTGTTCATGGCGCCCGCGATGAACAAGGAAATGTGGGCCAAGGCGGCCGTGCAGCGCAATGTCGCGCAGCTTGTCGAAGACGGCGTGCAGATGATCGGCCCCGGCAGCGGTTGGCAGAGCTGCCGCGACGTCGGCACGGGCCGCATGGCCGAAGCTGCGGAGATCGCGGCGGCGATTCGCTCCGCGCTCGATCACTTAGCCCCCGGTCAGTGACCGGGGGTTAAATGAGGTACCGATGGCGCGCATTCTCATCACCTCCGGTCCCACGCGGCAATACCTCGACCCGGTGCGGTATCTTACGAACGCGTCGAGCGGGCGGATGGGCGCGGCGCTGACCAAGGCGGTCCTCCAGTTGGGGCACGAGGCGGTCGTCGTGTCGGGGCCGGTCGAGGTCGAGTACCCGGCCGGCGCAGAGGTCGTGTTCGTCACTTCGACCGAAGAGATGATGACCGCGGCCCGCGAGGCGTTCGCTCGGTGCGATGGACTGATCGGCGCCGCGGCACCGTGCGACTATCGGCCCGAGCACGTCGAGCGGCAAAAGATTGCCAAGACGGGCGAGCCGCTGCTGCTGCGGCTCGTCGAGACCGACGACGTGGTGGCGGCGCTGGGGTGCGAGAAGCGCGGCCGCTGGGTCGTGGGGTTCGCGCTCGAGACCGACGACCACCGGCTGCGGGCCCTCGCGAAGCTTGAGCGGAAGTGTTGCGACCTGATGGTGTCCAACAGCGTCGAGGCGATGAATTCGCTGGACAACACGGTCGAGGTGCTCGACCCGGCGGGGACGGTCGTGCGTGCCGTGTCGGGGAGCAAGGAGGCCGTGGCGCGGGCGATTTTGGCGGTGATCGAGGAGCGGTTGATTCGCGGCCGCTAGTATTGGCGGCCTGAACTTTGC
>JANOIK010000030.1:0-3250 GCA_031407585.1 Planctomycetota bacterium
TTGCCATCACGTCGTGCTGCGGCCGGCCCAGGCGGGGCAGGGCGCCCTCGCTTTCGACGGGCGTCTCGGCGGACGCGGCCACGGTCTCGGCATGAATCGGTCGATCGCCCTCGCGAAGGCGGAACAGAATCGCGACGGCCAGCACGGCCGTGGCGATCGCGAGCCAAATGATACGGTGTTTCCAATCAGCCCCGTGTTCGGGGCGCAGTGCGTCGACTTCCTTGCGACTCATTTCGGTTTCTCCATAAACCGTGAGCGCGATTGAAGCGCGGCGCAAGAATTAGGCCGCAGCGGTCGCGCTCGACATAGATCTGGGTCGCCGCGCGAGCGAAATCGTTCACGGCGCGGCTAGAACGTCGGGTAGTTCCGCGGGCAAATATAGCCCGAGCCGGCGACGCGGAACAAGACAAGCTTCGGCGCCGGTGCTAGCACTAGTTCGAAGTGACCATCGGCTGCTGAATCACCCGGAGCGTCCAATCGACGGCGCCGGCGGCCGTTGCCTTCGCAACTTCGGCCTGCTGAGCGGCGATGATCGCGCTCAAGATTTTGGCGTCGTCTTCTCCATTGGGCGGGCGGCTTTCGAGCCGCATCTCAAAAACCGGGCTGTCGCTGGCGAACCGAGCGTCCAGGCGGTTCAGCAGCCAAGTCTCAGGGTCGCTTTGCTTCTGAACGCTCGGCAAGGCGGCAATGCCTGGCGCCTGCAATGCGGCGGAAATGATCAGAGGACTCTTGAGCAGCGCGATTTGAGTCGCCGAGTCTTGCGGGCGTTGTTGGGCCGGACGCCGCGTTGTTACCTGCCCACTGATGCTTGGCGATTCCCTGACTTCCAAATGCGCGGTGACGCGATCTCCGCGGCTCGCCTTCCAAGCGAGGATCCCAATGGCAACGACGACCACCATCAGCAGCAAAGCTGCGAGACCGAGCGGGAGCCCGGCGCCACCCGTCCGATTTCGATCGCCTTCGCCAGCCATTGTTTTAACCCCCCATGACCTCCGCTTCTTTAGCAGCTGCCGAGTCATTCGCCGCCGATTCGACCTTCTTGGTCACTTCCTGCACGTCGTCATTCACGCCCTTGCAGCCGCCTTTGTTCAGCGCGCCCCCGATTTCAACTGCATGGGCGCTTCTTGCGTAGCGGCAGACAGCAGGCCATTAAGGCAACACATAAAAGGCTAGCTGCATTGGGTTCTGGCACGACGGAGTCTTTGAGCAGCAACGTGTCAAAACTATTCGCTGCGAACGTCGTGTCGTAGACGTAAAGATGCCCCATCCCATCGGCAGCGATGTCGGGCGTGTAACCAGAATCAAAACTCCGCGTCCATGCCAGCGAGCCGTCGGCGAGAAACCTACTGTAGGTGGCGTAGGTGTTGACCAAAAAACCGCCGACATACAAATTGCCGGAGGCGTCTAAATCCAGCCTGGACGCATTCGTGCCCCCGCCCATGAACACGGTCCAAAGAAGGTTTCCCGAGCCATCGAGCTTTTTCAAATATCCCGTGTTGAACGAGCGGTCATAGCCGGTTACGTAAAGATTGTTCAACGCATCGGTGGCTATGTCCCAATCGCTGCTGTCCGCGGCGCCAAACTGCTGCAACCAAAGCTGGTTGCCCGCGCCGTCGTACTTTGCCAGAAATGCACCGCCCGGGCCGGCGCTTCCTGCCAGTTGAACTCCGTTGGCAACCTGCCCTGCAAGGTAGCTATTACCGAGGCTATCAACAGCCGTTCCCAATCCCAGCACTTGAGACGACGCGGAAGACAATGTCCGCGTCCACAGCTGCGCGCCGACTTGACTAAATTTGCGCAGCGATGCGACCTCCAACGCATTTGGGGTCGGATTGTCATAGTTGGAAACGAACAGTTCGCCGTTCACTGCCATCGCCAAGTTCGTGGCGCGTTCGGCGCCGGAAATCGCGTATTGTTGTGACCACGAAAGACCGCCGGTCGCGTCGTACTTTCGCAAGTACAAGTCCACAGCTAGGCCCTCGACAGCGCCAGCGACGACGACGCCGCCCGCGCCGTCAACGGCCAGTCCACGCACGGACTCGTGGGACCCGCCCCCAAACTGCCTTGTCCAAAGTACGGCGCCACTGGAACTAAACTTCCGGACGAAGGCATCGTATCCGCCGACGTGCGCGCCCCCGATGGTCCCCGCCGTTTCGCCCGCGACGATGACGTCGCCATTGAAGTCCGTCTCCACGCGACTGGCAAAATCGATGTCGGGGGAGGCGATTGTTCGCGTCCAAATGGGCGGCGGCGCCGCAATACTCGTTGAAGGGATGCATAAAAGGAGAATGATGGCGCAATAGGACGCTTGGCCGATAGTTTTCTGCTTCATTAGGCTCGCTCCACGGTTGGTCCGAAAGCGCCATGCGTGGAAATTGGACGCATGGCTCAAACGTTAGCGTAGCCACCGGGAATCGCAACGGAAACTATTTGCTGTAAAACGGCCATTTAGCGAGGGCGAGGTCTCGCGGAGAGGCAGACCTGCCCCGATGTCGCGATGGGCCCCAAGGAAGGACAGTCTAGCCGCCCATAACTTCTGCTTCCTTAGCGGCGGCCAAGTCATTCGCCGCCGATTCGAACTTCTTGGTAAGTTCCTGAACGTCGTCTTTCACGCCTTTGCAGCCGTCTTCGTTCAGCTCGCCGTCCTTCTCGGCCGTGTCCGCGTGCTTGTTGGCGTCGCGGCGGACGTTGCGGATCGCGATTTTCGATTCCTCGCTCAGCTCCTTGGTGCGGGAAACCATCTTCTTTCGCACGTCGCCCGACAGCGGCGGGATGTTGAGGCGGATCACCTTGCCATCGCTGTTCGTCGCGAGGCCCTGGTCGCTGTTGATGATGCCGCGCTCGATGTCCTTGATAATCGATGGATCGAACGGCCGGATCACCAGCTGCTGCGGCTCGGGCGCGCTGACCGACGCGATCGTCTTGATGGGCGTCAGCGAACCATAAGCCTCGACGCGCAGCGAATCCAGAAGCCCCGGATTGGCCCGCCCGGTGCGAATACCGGTGAGGTCGCTCTTGAGCTTGGCAATCGCCTTCTCCATCCGCTCTTCCGCGTCGAACAAAATCTCTTCCGCTGTCATTACTTTCCCTCCCTCAACTGATTAACCACCAGTGCACGAAGACACCAAGTAAGACAAGAGAAGGGAATCGGAATTTTCCGCAGATGACGCAGATTCACGCAGATAGAAAAGCATGACATCAATCATCTGCGCTTATCTGCGTCATCTGCGGACAACTCCGATTCCCTTCT
>JANOIK010000003.1:0-1798 GCA_031407585.1 Planctomycetota bacterium
GGCCGCGGGGCCGCGACGGCGCTCGAAGTCGTCGGCACGACGGCAACGATCGACACCTCGGTGCGCGGCGTGCGCAAGGGCGGCGGCGTGACGCTGGTGGGGAACCTCGCGCCTCGGGCGGAGATTCCGCTGCAGATGGTCGTCAACCGCGAGATCGTGCTGCGCGGGTCGTGTGCGTCCAACGGGGAGTACCCGGAGTGCATCGATCTGATGGCCAGCGGAGCGATCGATGTGCGGCCGTTGATCAGTGCTTGTTCGTCGCTCGAGGAGGCGGCGGGGTGGTTTGAGCGGCTGCATGCACGTGAGAAGGGGTTGATGAAGGTTGTGGTGAAACCGTAGAGGCCCCCGGTTTAAAGAACCGGGGGCTAAAACATGTCGGCGAATTTTGATCTTTCGGGCAAGGTGGCGATTGTTACCGGCGCTAGTCGTGGGCTGGGGCAAACGTTCGGTCGCGCGCTGGCTCACGCTGGGGCGGACCTTGCGGTGACGAGCCGGACGCTGGAGTCGCTGAAGCCGTTCTGCGATGAGATCACAGCGCTGGGGCGTCGCGTCGTGCCGCTCGCGCTCGATCTTCGCGAAGAGGCGAGCATTCGTTCCGCCGTGGCGGCGGCGCATGACGCCTTCGGCAAGATCGACGTGCTGGTCAACAACGCGGGCTGTAACATTCGCAAGCCGGCGGTTGATGTGACGTGGGATGACTGGAACACGATCCTCGACACGAATCTCCGCGGCACGTTCTTTGTCGCGCAAGCGGTTGCGCGGCATATGATTCCGCGCGGCTATGGGCGGATCGTCAACATCGGCTCGGCGACGAGCGTCAACGGCTACGCGGGGCTCGCGCCCTACGGCGCCAGCCGCGGCGGCGTGAAGCAGATGACGATGAGCCTGGCGGACGACTGGGGCGTGCACGGCATCACGGTCAACTGCCTGGCGCCGGGATGGTTCAAGACCGAGCAGAACAAGGTGCTGTACGAGAACGCCGAGTGGGTCGCGTACCTGAGCGACCGCATTCCGCTGAAACGGCCCGGGCGGCCGGATGACCTGGAGGGGGCCGTCGTGTTCCTGGCGTCGGACGCCAGCGCGTACGTCACGGGGCAGACGCTGCTGGTCGACGGCGGCATCACGACGGGCGCGGTGCGGGCGCTGCCACAGGCGAAACCGGGGCGTTAGGGAATTTTGTCGCGTTTTTTGCGAAACGCATTGGTAGCGACATAATTCGTTTTCCTCGGGATTTCTCGGGCGATGGCGGCCTTCGTGATTGCGATCGTGATGTGACAAAATTCCTTCGTCTTGCGAGTTGCGTCCGCGTGTGTGGGCGGATTGCGTTGGCAGGGTTGGAGTTGGGCGCGTGGGATCGCGCGCAAGATTTTGACACGTTGGGGGTGACAGAATTGGGTGCATGGTGACGTTTCCGGACCGCGACCACCGGTCGCGGCTTTATGGACATAAAAAAACACGAGCCGTGGGGGACTCTCGTTTTGAGAGGCTCCCACGGCTCGTGCTTGATCGCGATTGCGTCTTGGTGATGCCGGGTTTAGATCGTTTGTATATTACACGATTGGTGCGCGGAAGTCAATGGTTTTGGGCGATCGGCCCCAGGCGGAAGTCGATTTCAAAGGTCAGCGCCCAGTTCCGAGCCGCAACGCGGCAACCGTTAATAGCCAGGGGCGTGAGCCGATGCTTTTCAAGCTAGCGATTCGATGATCTTTCTTGGAGGATTTTGTAGGTGGAGACGTGTTTCCCGCGTTGGCCGCTTTGGCGCTTGGGCGGCGGCGTCTTGCGGGGCGGCGGGTTGGCG
>JANOIK010000005.1:0-4896 GCA_031407585.1 Planctomycetota bacterium
TCGCGGGCGAGCGTGCTGGCGAGATCGAAGCGGAACCCATCGACGTGCATGTTTGTGACCCAGTAGCGCAGGCTGTCCATCATGAACTGCAGCACGCGGGGGTTGCGCATGTTGAACGTGTTGCCGCAGCCGGTGTAGTCCATATAGTAGCGCGGGTTTTCCGGCGAGAGGCGGTAGTACGCCGCGTTGTCGATGCCGCGGAACGAGAGCGTGGGGCCCATCTGGTTGCCCTCGCAGGTGTGGTTGTAAACCACGTCGAGGATCACCTCGATGCCGGCGTCGTGCAGGTTGCGCACCATCGTCTTGAATTCGCGAATGACTTCTTCCGGCGTGTCGTTGGCCGAGGCGTACCGCGGGTCGGGGGCGAAGAAGCCCATCGTGTTGTAGCCCCAGTAGTTCACCAGGCCGCGGTCGAGCAGGAAGCGATCGTCGTAGTGCACGTGCAGCGGCAGAAACTCGACGGCCGTGACGCCAAGGTCCCGCAGATATCGGATCGCGGACTCCGAACCCATACCCGCGTACGTGCCGCGGTCCTGCTCGCGCACGTCGGGGCAGAGCTTGGTGAAGCCCTTCACGTGCACTTCGTAAATCACCGAGTGGTGCAGCGGAATGTTGGGGCGGCGGTCGTCGCCCCAGGTGAAGGCTTCGTCGATGACCGCCGCCAGCGGCGCGTCGGCGGCGCTGTCGGTGGGGTCGAACGACAGGTCGGCTTCCTTGCCGTTCAGGATGTAGCCCGACAGCGAGTCGGCCGGCTTCGGCAGCCGCGCGATCGCCTTCGCGTAGGGATCGAGCAGCAGTTTGTTCGCGTTGAAGCGGTGGCCTTTGGCCGGATCGTACGGGCCGTACACGCGGTAGCCGTACACCTGGCCGGGCCGCACCTCGGGGAGGTAGGCGTGCCAGATCATGTTCGTGTGCTCGGCCATCACGACGCGCACCGATTCCTTGGCGTCGTTGGCGGAATCGAACAGGCACAGCTCGACCTTCTCGGCGTTTTCGCTGTAGAGGGCGAAGTTAACGCCGCGGCCATCCCAGGTGGCGCCGAGCGGATAGGGGCGTCCGGGCCAGATACGCATATGAAAACTCCTCAGGAGGATTGCGACGACAAGAGCGTGAGCGGAAAGTCGGCGAGCAGGCTAGCGACTCCCAGCGCGTCGCCGGCGTTGTTGACGGTGGCGCCGGTGAGCTCGTTGCGCCAGTGCGCGACCGGCGCAGGCAGTGCGACGGCCGTGTCCTGCCAATCGGGCGACTCCCACGCGAGCGCTACCGGTTTGCGAAGCAGGCATTGTATCTGTTGCGGGACGATGACGGCTATCCACCGGTCCTCGAATTGCCGAGCGAAGGCGAAGACATGGGCCGCGCGGGCGCCTGTGACGGCGAGCGGCGTGTAGTCGCCGTGGGCGAAGACGTCGGGCATTGCGGCGCGGAGTGCGAGCGCCCGCCACGCGACGAACTGCTTGACGCGGTCGGCGCTCAGCCCCGCGGCAAGCTCGGCGACGAGCGCGGAGGGCGACTCCGCGAAGCGATTTTGCAACTCCTCGAGCGAGCGGGTGCGCGCCGCGAAATCGACCGGGCGGCGATTGTCGGGGTCCACGAGATTGAAGTCCCAGAACTCGCCGCCTTGATAAGTGTCGGGCACGCCTGGCAGCGTGGATTTCAGCGCGAGTTGGGCAAGACCGTTGGTGTATCCGGCCGGCGCGATGCGGGCGACGAAGTTCGCGAGGTCGGTGCGCACGGCGGCGGCGCGGGCGTCCGTCAGCAGCCGGCGCAGGAACGTCGCCACCGCATCCTCGTACGGCTGCGACGGGCTGACCCACGACGAGTGCCGCTTCGCCTCGCGGAGGGCCTTTTGCAGATACGCGTTCACGCGCACGAGGAACGATTCCCGCTGCGAGGGAGTCATCGGCGCGACCGGCCAGATGCCCACCAGCGTTTGGAAGAGCAAGTACATTTCGTTGCGAGCGGGCGCCGGGGCGCCGTCCACCTCGACCAGCAGCGGCCGCGTGAGGTGCTGCCAACGCTCGACGGACGAGATCCACAGGTCTGCGACCTCCGACAGCACGTGCAGGCGCGCGCGCATGTCCTCGCCGCGCTTCGTGTCGTGCGTGGCGCTCGCCGAAAGCGAGTGCGGCCACTCGGCGGCGCGGTGGCTCATGAGGCGGTGGAACTCCGCGGCATCGAGCGCGCGAGCATCGAGCTCGCCGCCCACCTCGTTGAGCGACGCCAGCGGGTAGTAGCGGTAGAACGCGGCGTCCTCGAGCCCCTTCGCCATCGCGGGCCCGGTCACCTGTTGCACCTTGAGCGCGAACTGGCGCCGCTCGTCGGCCTGCTCCGGCGTGAGCGTCGGTGGGTTTTCCAGCCGCAGCACGCCGGCGAGGAAGTCGAACTCGGCGTGCGAGACGTTCGGATTGCGCCGCTTGGCCATGCGAATGGCCGTGGCGATGTGCCGGTAATCGACTTCGCTAATCTCCCACCCCCGCGGCGACTTGTACGTGCGGTACACCGGCAGGCAGGCGATAAACTCGCGCAGCGTGCGCATCAGGGCTGGCCGCGTGAAATCGCGGCTGGTGCGATGCTGCCGCGCGATGCGATCCAGTTGGCTCGCGAGCATGTTGAGCTCGCTGGCCAGAGCGTAGAGCAGCACCTCGCGCTTGCTCTGGTAGGCAATGTCGGCGGCCGATTCGTCGACGCCCGTCAGCCGTTCGTAGTTGTCGCGCAACGCGGCCAGCCCAATCGGACTGACGGCGAGCCGGTTGATCAGATTCATGAAGTCATAGCCGGTCGTGCCGCTAATGGCCCACTCGACCGGCAGCAGTTCGTCGGTCGCGAGAATTTTCTCGGCGACGACATACAGACGCTCGGCCGCGGCGCCGCCCGCAGACGCCGACCCGTCCGAGGCCGAGTGCCGAGCGAGCGATTGGAGTCGTTGGAAATACGCTTCGGGGTCGAGCAGGCCGTCGGGGTGATCAATGCGGAGCCCGGTGATCCACCCGGCGGCCAGAAACTTGGAAACCAGGCGGTGAACATCGTCGAACACCGCGGGATCCTCGACGCGGATCGCCGCCAGGTCGTTGATGTCGAAGAACCGCCGGTAATTGATTTCGTCCGCCGCCACGCGCCAGTACGCCAGGCGATACGCCTGGGCGTCGAGCAGAGCTTCAAGCCGGTCGAAGCTGCGCGGCTCGCCCGCGCGGCCGTTCAGCTCGGCGAGCGGGCCCTCGAGCGCCGCCGCGTCAGCGGTAGACGCGTCGAGCACTACCGTGATCTCGCTCGGCCAAGTGGACCGCGCCAACGGGAACCGCTTGTCTCCGTAAGCGAGCTGCAGCCGGCCGTCGGCCACGACAACGCGAAGCTGCCCAGACTCGAGAGTCTCGCCAAACGGCGCCCCCAAGAACGGCAACAACACCTTGTGCTGCAAGTGTGCGGCGGCGGGCGTCCAGTCGATGTCGAAATACGCGGCGTGCTCGGCCGTCTCGCCGTGTTCCAGCACGTCGACCCACCAGCGGTTGGCCGCATCGTTGATGCCCATGTGGTTGGGCACCACGTCGAGCAGAATGCCCATCCACAGCTCGCGGACGGCGTCCGCGAGTTGCTCGAAATCCGCCAGCGTACCGAACGCCGGGTCGATGGCGTTGTGATCGACGACGTCGTACCCGTGCGAGCTTTCCTCGCGGGCACGAAACAGCGGCGACAGGTACACGTCGCTGGCTCCCAGAGCCTGCAGGTACGGAAGCAGCTCGCGCACCCGGACGAGTCCAAAGTCATGCCGCAACTGGATGCGGTACGTCGCACGCGGAATTCGATGGAGCGGAGCCGCTTGGGGGGCGCCCGCTTTTTGATCAATCAGTCCGTCGCCCATCCGGGTGAGTCCTTCGCCAGGGGGTTCTAGTTGCCGGTGCGGCCGCTCCGACCGCACGACAACGCGGCCCAGCTACGGCATACTCTTTGCGTAGCTTGGGGCTCGCGGCTCAAATGGAGGCAAATGGTATGCCGATCACGGATGCAACGATCACGCCGATGGGAACGCTTGTGCGCGCGACCGCACCCGACAATAACACGGCTCGCATCCATCCCGTAGGGGCGGAAGTGCTCGACGACGGCGTGAGCTTTCGCCTGTGGGCCCCGCGGCGAAAACGCGTGCAGGTCGTGCTCGTCGACGACAAGGGCGACGAGCGTTCGTGGCACGAGCTCGACGCGCACGACGACGGCTACTTCAGCGGTACAGTCGCGGAGGCCGCAGCCGGCGACTTGTATTGGTTCCTGGTCGACGACGAATCGAAGCGCTACCCCGACCCCGCGTCGCGCTATCAGCCGCGGAGCGTCCATGGGCCGTCGCAGGTCGTGAATTGGCGGGCCTACGACTGGCAAGACGACGCGTGGCCGGGCGTCGAGATGCCTGGCCAAATCGCGTATGAGCTACATATCGGCGCCTTCACGCCGGAAGGCACGTGGGCCGCGGCCATCGACCGCGTCGCCCACTTGCGCGACCTCGGCGTGACGCTCATCGAAGTGATGCCCGTCGCCGAGTTCCAGGGCGAGTTCGGCTGGGGCTACGACGGCGTCTACTGGTTTGCACCGACGCGGCTGTACGGCGGGCCCGACGATTTTCGCGCGTTTGTCGACCACGCCCACCAGTTGGGCGTCGGCGTGATCCTCGACGTCGTTTACAACCACTTCGGCCCCACGGGCAATTATCTTTCCGCGTTCTCGCCGCACTACGTGTCGAAGAAGCATTCGACCGAGTGGGGCGAGGCGATCAACTTCGACGGCGAGTGCGCCGGCCCCGTGCGGGAGTTTGTTATCGCGAACGCGGCGCACTGGATTCGCGAGTACCACCTCGACGGCCTGCGAATCGACGCCACGCAGTCCATTCAGGACGACTCGGACGAGCACGTTCTG
>JANOIK010000055.1:0-1781 GCA_031407585.1 Planctomycetota bacterium
CGGGGCAACTCGCCAAAGCCAGTTTATCAGATTCTGCCGCTTGCGGCGTGAGGTAGGTCCAGATGGCAGGCGAAGGACGAGCGTACGAGTTCAACAAGGCGGAGATCGACCTGGACGGGAAGCTCTTCACCGCGATTTCCAACCTCCAGCACAACCAACCGATCGAGGAAGGGGTGGCGTACGGCGCCGCCCCTCAGCCGCTCGCGCGCACGACCGGTCAGCTCGGCATGGGCCAGGGCAACATGGAGTGGTCGGATCTGGGCGAGCTGCAGGACTTCATCGATGCGATGGGCGACGGCTGGCAAGAGCGCGAGTTTAAGATCACCGCGACCTACTCCTGTCAGGGTCGCCCGACGATTCGTCGCACGCTACTGCAGTGCCGGCTGCTCGACGTAGCGGAGGATCACTCGGCAGGACCTGACCCGCTCGGCGGCTCGATGCCGTTCAGTTTCATTCGCCGGGAGCTCAACGGCAAGCGACCGCTGTTCGACCAACGCGCCTGATGCCTAGCGCTCGGGACGCACGATTCTCCCCGGCCATAACCGGGGCTTGGAGGCAACGTGGAAGATCTGGAATCGAAGAAAGCGGAGTGGCGGTCTGCCTACGGCGCGATCGCCGAGGTTAACCTCGGGAAAACCGAGCTCGCGTTTCGCCCGCCGAACCTCGGCGAGTGGGAGGATATCCAAAACAAGATCGCTAGCAACATCAAGGACAAGGCGGCGCACATTCGCCACTTTTCCAAGTCGATGCTGCTGCATCCGTCGAAAGACGAATACGAGACACTGTTGGAGACGAACGGGGCATTCCCTATCAAGCTCTTCGACGTGCTCGGCGACATGGTTGGCGCGAGCGCAGAAATCACCGTAAAAAAAGGCTAGGGCTCTGGCAGACCTCGCGACGCTACTACATTGGGAGCGCGCGGGGTCTTCTTGCGTTTGCGGGCTTTGAAGAGCCGCTGAACGCGCCTGACCAGGCATGGGTCGGAGCCCTGCGCGTCCTCGAACTGATCGACGACGTTCACTACATGCGCAACCTACTCGAGAACACCGCCAAGCAGTCCGCGAAGAGCGGCTCGCGCGGTGGCGTGCCGTATCGCCCCGGGCGACGGCGCTGACACGACCGGAACATCATGGCTGACCAGGCATCTTTCATCGTTGCGCTAATCGACAAGGTCAGTGGACCTGCGCGTAAAATGCAGGGTGGCCTGGCGGGCGTGACGCGCGGGCTCAAGGCCATGGCGGTCGGGACCAAGAACACACGCGATGAACTCGGAAGGTTCCAAACGGGGTCCAAGGGGATCCTGAAGAGCATGCAAGGCTCGTTCAAGGGCGCGGGCAAGAATCTTGGTGAAGCCGTCGAGACGGGTGTAGGAAAGCTCAGGGACGGGCTGATGGTCGGCGCGGCGGTGGCAGCCGGTACCGCGGCGGCGATCGGTGCGATGACGATCAAGATGGCCGACTTCGCACAGGTCTCGCGTGCTGGGTTTCAGTCCGTAGCAAAGTACGGCGCAAGCGCCGAAAAGCTCTTCGGGTTTGCCCGATCGGAGGCCGAACGCCTCGGCCTCGACGTCATGGTCACGTCGGGCGCGTTCAAAAACTTCCTGGCGCAGGGAGCTAACCCGAAGATGGCCGGGCAACTCATCGCCATGGGCGCCGACATGCAGGCTTTGGGCGGCAAAGCCGAACAGGTCGAGTCGGTGATGTACAACGTCAACAAGATCCTTGCGCAGGGCAAGGCGCAGGGTGACGAACTCGGCCCGATCTTCGAGGTGATGAATGCCG
>JANOIK010000110.1:0-5509 GCA_031407585.1 Planctomycetota bacterium
CGCCATCACCCCCGTCAGGTCCGAAGTCTCCCCCGCCAGCGGCGTGGGCCAGTACGAAAAATTCGAGCTCGAAGTCGCCCTCACCGCCGAGTACGACAATCCGTTCGACCCCAACGAGGTGGAACTCGCGGCCGAATTCACAGGCCCCGGCGGCATGACCTACCGCATCAACGGCTTCTTCGATGCGAGCCAGTCGAAGTGGCTCATCCGCTTCGCGCCGACCGTCACCGGCGATTGGCAGTACACGGTTTCGCTGCGCGACAAAAACGGCGCCGCCGCGAGCGACCCCGGCCAGTTCCGCTGCGTGATGAGCGGCCGCCACGGGTTCGTCACCATCGGCCCCAACCGCCGTTACTTCCGCTACAGCGACGGCACATCGTTCTACGGCGTCGGCCTGTGGTTCAACGACCACTTCCGCCGCGGCGTGGGCGCCATCAACTTGGACTCGCTCAGCGACCTCGCGGGCCGCGGCGTCAACTTCATCAGCTTCTACCCCGCACTGCTCGAGACCGACGCCACCGGCCTCGGCCGCTACGACGCCGCGGGCGCCGCTCGGCTCGACCAGATCGTCGCGTGGTGCGACCAGCTCGACCTCCACATCAGTTGGAACCTCGTGTTCCACGCCAACATTTCCGAAGGCGTATGGGGCGCGGGCAACGCCGAGTTTGGCAGAAATCCGTACCGCACCGTCACCACGGCCCGCGAGTACTTTGCCAGCGACGAGGCGTGGCGTTACCAGCAGCAGCTCAACCGCTACATCGTCGCCCGCTGGGGTTACAGCCGCAGCGTGTTTTTGTGGTTCGTGGTCGACGAAATCAACGGCTGCGAAGGCTGGACCGAGGGCGACCGCGACGCCGCGCACGCCTGGTGCCACCGGATGAACGACGACATCCACGCGCTCGACCCCTACGGCCGCGCGACCACCGGCACGCAAAGTGGCGGCGTCGAGCAGTGGTGGCCCGAGGGTTACGCGATCTTCGACGTCGCCGGCCGCGAGCTCTACGAAGCGCAAGGCCATCCGATGCCCGCCGGCGGCAAGCCGGACCTCGCGGGCGATCATCCGCTACGGGCGTCCAATCGCAACTACGCCGAGCAGGTGCACGACCTGTGGGCGGGCTTTGAAAAACCCGCGATCATCGCCGAGACTGGCTACGACCATACCTACTATGAACCGGGCACGCCCGGCTATCTCGCGACGTACCACAACGCGCTCTGGGCGTCGCTCGCCAGCGGCGGCGCCACGACGCCGTTCTGGTGGGCTCATTGGCCGCCGATCACTGACGGATTGCTCGGCGAGCACGTGCGATGGTTTGCTGGATTCGAGAAGCAGCTCGACGTAGCCAACCATAACTACGCACCGCAGCCCGCCGAAATCACGGCCGGCGACGTCTGGGCGATGCGCGACGACCGCAACGTGTTCGGCTGGGCCGCCAATCCCTCGGGTGGCGTCGCCGCCGAAACGATCACGCTCGTGGGCATGCCCGACGGTGAGTATCGCGTGAATCTTTACCGCACCTGGCAGGGCGAATTCATGCCGGCGATGCACCAAACGGTTCGCGACGGCCGCCTTACGATTTCCGTCCCCGAGTTCGAGCCAACCGACGGCCACGCCAACAACATCGGCGACGACGTAGCGTTCGTCGTCACGCCGCGAGATGAACGATGAACCCCATCACCGCGGCTTCACGGCCCTGACGATCCAGTACCGCTTGCTTTCCCGCACCTCCACATCGACCCACGCCGCCGGCATGTTTTCGCGATACCAGTCCGGCGACTTGGTCACGAGCCACACCCGCCCGTCAGGTTTCAATGACGCCCAAGCAGCGTCGAGAAACCGCCGGGCAATCGCGAAGTCGCCGTAGTACGGCGGATTCGCCACTGCGAGATCGAAACCGTTGGGGCGCCAAGCTTTTAAAGAGCCATAATCGCCCGACGAGTTGAGCTCCGCCGTCATGTTCGCCAGTCCGTTGAGCGCCGCGCCAGCGCGCGTGCACTCGACGGCCCGAGCGTGACTATCGATTCCCAGAACGGTGATCGTCGGATCGCGCGCGGCCAGCGCAATTCCAACGACGCCCGCGCCGCAGCCAATGTCGAGCACCCGCGCGCCCGGCGTGACCGCAACGGCTGCCAGCAACTGCCGCGCGCCCGGATCAACGCGGCGATGTGAAAACACTCCCGGCCGAGTCACCGCCCGCAACAACCGACCATGATCACGAAATGTAAACTCACACCGAAAGTCTTTTACTTTTCGCGGGGCGCCGTCTTTGCGCGCGGCGTACACCGTGGCATCGTCGTGCGTGATGACGCGTACCTTGTCGAACCACGCCGCCAATTGCTCGCGCAGCCAGCGGTCGCGCGGATTGTCGACGGCCGCGACCAGCGTGCCGCCGACCTCGAGTCGCTGCCAGGCGGATTGCACGATGTCGCGCGCCAGCTCGGCCTCGCCGCGCATCGACAGCGGCACGACGGCCAGGTCAACCAAAGCGTCTGGGGCATCAGCAGCAACTTCAATTGCGAGGTTCGGCGCGTCGCCCGCCTCGGCAACCGCCAACCGCTGCTGGAACTCGTCAAGAAACCAACACGCAACGCGCGCCCCCGGCCGCTCGGCCGCCAACAGCCGCGCCGCCTGCGCTCGCCCCAACGTAGTGCACAGCAAACGGTCGCCGCCAATCTCGCGTGCAACGTCGAGCGCCCGCGCTTCGGCCGGGCGAATCCCGTACACGAAGCTGCCAGCTTCGTCCCTCAACATTTCTGGCTTGCGATCGTGGTCGGACATGGGACCGTGATTGTCGCGCCGCCCTGCCCTCCCTCGCAACCAGCAACTTGCGGCAGGCGAAGGAATGGCCCGCGGATGAACGCGGATTTAGCGGATTTTCGCGGAGCAAGAAAGGAGTGTGGCTACGAGTTCGATCCACCTCATATCCGCGCTCTTCCGTCAAAGCCGCGTTCATCCGCGGCCAATTCCGAGCCGCAAATAGTAACAGCAGCCCGGTCGGCGCTACGCCGGAACCGGGCTGCTGTTCCCCCTGGGAAAATCGTGTGTTCGCTGGGCTGGGCGCAGTCCGAGCCCCGCAGTGCGAACCGTGGGCGGCGCAGCAGGCGCCGCAAGCGTGCGATAGAAGTCCCCCCGAACGTGAATCAAGCCGCCGTGCTGGCGTCGCCTTGTCGAGTGCATGCTCGGCGGCGTTCGTTGCCAGTGCCCAGTGCGTCGCGGACCCCACACATATCGACGCGACCGGCCGGCGAGCATTGGCAATCTTTGCCGATTATGCCGGTTGTGCCGCCGCTGGCGCCGTTGCGAGTGCTGGCAGCGGCTTTTCCCAAGTTCGACTATTCCGTCTACAGCGACTGCGCCGATTGTAAGGGCATGACTAGCTCTACGCGCGGTCGGCGTGCGCCGTCCGTGACTCGAGCGCCGTCGCCGACTACACACCGCCAAATACGCAACCGCCTACAGGCCATCGCTAACTAAGGGGCTCTATCGTGTCACGCCTCAACCGTATCTCTGAATGGCTGCTGCGGCAGTCCCTCGTCTGGGGCGGGCTCGCCGCCATGGCCTTCTATGCCCTGGTGGTTCCGAAGGCCGAGCAAGGCAGCATCATCGAGCGCTCGTTCGCCGGCGGGCTCTGGCAGTTCAAGGCGCTGGCCTGCTGGCTGTGCCTTGCCGGCCTCGCCGGGCTCGCGATGAAACTGCTCGGCGCCATCGTGCAGTTCGGCGCCCTGGAGCGCCGCGTCCTGCCGCAGCAGCGCGCCGAAGGCCAATCGCCCGAAGACGCCGGCGAGCTGCTCGCCGAACTCGACTCCACACTGCCCGCGTTTCACGCGACGCTGCTGGGAACGCGGCTCCGCCGCGCGCTGGAGCTCGTCGTCCAACGAGGCTCGGCCGACCTGCTCGAATCTGATCTGCACACGCTTGCCGAGGAGGATCGCCGCGCGCTTGCCGATCGCTACGCGGGCGTGCGGCTCACGGCCATTTCGATTCCCCTGCTCGGCGCCGCCGGCGCTGGCGTGGGCATCGCGATTTCACTCAGCGGCCTGTCGAGCCAAACGCTCGACGCCGCGTTGCCTGGCGTGCTCGAAGGCGTGGGCCTCGCGTGCGGCGGCCTGGCTCAGGCGATCGGCCTGACGCTCGCCCTGCTCGCGGCGCGGCTGGCCGTTGTCCGCATTGACCAACGTCTGCTCTCGGCCGTCGACGCCGCGGCTGGGCGCGAGCTGCTCGGCCGGTTCACCACCTACGGCGGCGCCGCGAAGGATCCGCAGGTCGCTTCGATGGTGCGCATCAGCGAGAAGCTGCTCGCCACGGTCGAGGGCGCTGCCGAGCGGCAGGACGCGGCGCTCGCCAAGTCGCTGTCGACCGTGTCGCGCCGCTGGGAAGAGATGGCCGGCGCCGCCAGCACGCTGCTGCAGCGCACGCTCAACGAATCGCTGGCCACGGGGCTCAAGGAACACTCGCACGCGCTCGGCGGCAGCGTCGCCCAGTTTGGCGAGAACCTCCAGAACACGATCGTGCGCCACGCGCAGATTCTGGGCGAGAACATCGATCACCATACCGGCGCCCTGGCCGAAGCACTCGAGCATCACACGGCCGTGATGACCGCGACCGAGCAGTCGCTCGCCGCCGAAAACCAGCGGCACCTGTCCGACGTGGAAGCGGGCCTCGGCGAGGCGATGCTGCTGAACGCCACGCGGCAGGAGAAACTCATCGCGACGAGCGAGAGTCTGCTCCAAGAGATGCAGGTCGCGCTGGTCGAAGCCGCTGGCGGCGCCGTCGCGCAGCAGGAGCAGCTCATCCGGCAGAGTGACATTCTGCTCAAGGTGGTCGACGCCACCGGGCACATCCGCAAGCTCGAGGAGGCGCTCAACAGCAACCTGCTGTCGCTCGCCGCCTCGCACAACTTCGAGCAAACCGCCACCAGCCTGGCCGCGGCCGTGCAACTGTTGAGCGTGCGGCTGCGACAGCCGGCGATCATCCGCAACGAGATTGACCTCCGCAGCGACGAGACGACGAGCCACGCAGCATGAGCAGGAGACGGGCAAGCGACGGCGCGGGCAGCGTCCTCAGCTTTACGTTCCTCGACGTGCTGATGTGCACGATGGGGTCGTTGCTGTTGCTGCTGGTCGTGTTTGGCGTCATCGCGAAAAAGGCGACGCGGACGCGCCGCGAAGGCGAGGACGTAAAAATTTCGCTCACCGCGCTCTCGGCGCCCGATGCGCCGAAGCAGGCCGCGGCGGCGCCCGCCGAGGCGACCCCGCCGGCGCCCGAAGGTCCGCTCGACACGGTCGAGGAGATCAACGAGCAGCTCGCCCGCCTGCGCAGCGAACAGGATGAGGTCGAACGCATTCGCCAGGAAACGGCCCAGCGGCGCCGCGAAGAGGAAGCTCGCATCGCGCATTTGGAAGATCACGAACGGCGGCTTGAGCATGAGCTGGGGCAACTGCACGTCACGCTGCAGGTGCTCGAAGCGACCGAGCAGAAGCAGTCGGTCGATCAGGCGCAGGCCGAGGCCGA
>JANOIK010000126.1:0-2182 GCA_031407585.1 Planctomycetota bacterium
TTGTCGCCACGGGCTTGTCCTTCTCGTCATTGTGGCCCGGATGGGCGATAGCTGGCGCCCCGAGCGATAGTATCAACAGCAACCAGATGCGACCCCAAAATCCTGTCATGTCATCCCTTTCGGCTTCGAAGACTTTATGTAAAAGAGGCAAGAGGGAGTGAGGTGTTTGAGCTTCATTTCCCGACCCCTCTTTTCCTCTCGCCTCTTTTACAAAATCGATCTGGGAATCCTATGCAAATTGACCGAAGGACGATGCTGGGCGGAGCCGCTGGGCTGATTGTTGCAAGCTGCGCGCCAAAATCGGCCATTGCGCCAGCCGTGACGGCGAATGCTGCGATGGCGCAACTGGAAGCAGAATCGGGCGGGCGGCTGGGGGCGTTTGTTCTCGACACCGCTTCGGGCAAGATGGCGGGGCACCGCTATGATGAGCTTTTCGGGATGTGCTCGACATTCAAACTGGCGCTTGCGGCGGCGGTATTGAACCGCGCGGACAGGGGCTTGCTCGATCCTGAAATGGCGCTGACCTATGCCGAGGCCGACATGGTGCCCAACTCGCCGGTGACGCGTGAAAACCTGCCGAAAGGCGCAATGCGCATTATCGACCTTGCCGAGGCGACGCAGAAAACGAGCGACAATGCAGCGGCCAATCTGCTGATCAGGCATCTGGGTGGACCCGCCGCCGTGACCGCTATTTTCCGCGGCTGGGGCGACCGCGTCACGCGGCTCGACCGATACGAAACCGAGATGAACAATGTACCGCCGCGCGAAGTCCGCGACACGACCAGTCCGCGCGAGTTTGCGCGCACGATGGCGAAGCTTCTGGCGAGCGATGCGATATTGAAATCGGCGTCGCGCGAGCGGCTGATTCAGTGGATGATCGACACCAAAACGGGTAGTAAACGCATCCGCGCTGGATTGCCTGCTAGTTGGAAAAGCGGCGACAAGACAGGCACCGCAAACAGCCCGAACTACAACAACAAGACCAACGACGTCGCGATCTTCTGGCCGCCAGCGCGCCCGCCGGTAATCGTCACCGCTTATTATGAAGCCGATGGCAAATACGACCAAATCCGCGATGCCGATCAGGCGGTGCTTGCCGAAGTGGGTCGGATCGCTGCGGCACAGGCCGTCGAATGGCATGGCGGGCTGGATTAAGGTCGATAGCCAGGATTGTTGCGTTTCATAAAAGGCTAAAAGAAAAAAAGGAAACAAGGGCGAAGCCCCTTAGTTCTCCGTCACCACTCTAAACGAGCGATTTTGATAGGATGAAATTGAAGGTGCTGCGCAGCCACCTTTTTATCTTTTTTCCTTTTAGCCTTTTATGAAACGCGCCGAAACGTAGCCTTTCAGCATGATTGCCCTATCGGGCCAACCACCCTATATCGCGCGCATGTCCTCAATTCGCCCATGGCGCGATATCGCGCGCCGTCAATCCCGCCAGATCATGGTCGGCAATGTGCCCATTGGTGGCGATGCGCCGATTGCGGTGCAGACGATGACCAATACGTTGACCAGCGATGCCAAGGCGACGATCGACCAGATCCGTCGCTGCGAGGATGCAGGCGTCGATATCATTCGCGTGTCCTGCCCCGATGTGGAGTCGACTGCGGCGCTGGGTCAGATCGTGCGTGCGGCAAATGTGCCGATCGTTGCCGATATCCATTTCCACTACAAACGCGCGCTGGAGGCGGCGGATGCGGGCGCGGCTTGTCTTCGCATCAACCCCGGCAATATCGGCAGCGCGGCGCGGGTTAACGAGGTGGTCAATGCGGCCAAGGCCAATGGCTGCGCGATCCGTATTGGGGTGAATGCGGGGAGCCTTGAGAAGGACCTCCTAGAAAAATATGGAGAGCCCTGTCCCGAAGCGCTGATCGAAAGCGCGCTCGACCATATCAAGCTTTTGCAGGACCGCGATTTCCACGAATATAAGGTCGCGGTAAAGGCGTCCGACGTGTTCCTTGCGGTCGCCGCATATATGGGGCTGGCCGAGGCGGTCGATTGCCCGTTGCATCTGGGCATTACCGAGGCGGGCGGGCTGATCGGCGGGACTGTGAAGTCCTCGATCGGCATGGGCAATCTGCTCTGGGCAGGGATAGGCGATACCATCCGCGTCTCGCTCTCGGCGGAACCCGAGGAAGAAGTCCGTGTCGGCTACGAAATCCTGAAATCACTGGGCCTGCGC